>MWDT01000050.1 GCA_002070825.1 Verrucomicrobia bacterium ADurb.Bin122 | reverse complement strand
TTCACCATACTCGGCCACGAGGTCCGGATGCTGCTCGTCAGCCCCAGCACCTACGTCGCCGGCGTCCTGTTCCTCGCCGTCATGGGCTTCATCTTCACCGGCATCCTCAAGAGCTACAGCGCCGCCGCCCAGGAGATCTCGCCCGCGCAGGTTTTCTTCCAACTGTTCTGGCTGCCCGTGCTCTTCCTCGTGCCCCTGCTCACCATGAAGTGCCTCGCGGAAGAGCGCCGCCTCGGCACCATCGAGACCCTGCTCACCACGCCTGTCACCACCACCGAGGTCGTCCTCGGCAAATTCGGCGCCGCCTACATCCTCTACCTCCTGCTCTGGGCCTCGACCGGCGTCTTCTTCTACATCCTCAGCCGCTTCGCCGGCGACGCGCGCTTCATCGATGCCGCCCCCCTCCTCGGTGGGTACCTCTTCATCGCGATCTCCGGGCTGCTCTTCATCGCTGTCGGCGTGTTCTCCAGCTCACTGTCTCGCAACCAGGCCGTCGCCGGCATCGTCACCTTCACCCTCCTCTTTGGGCTGATCGTCGGCATCCGCTACCTCGCCGATATCCAAGCCCTGCAAACCGGCGTGCTCCAGCCCATGAAAGCCGCCATCGACTACGCCCAGATCTTCAACCACCTCGACGACTTCTCGCGCGGTATCGTCGACACCCGGCAGCTGCTCTTCTACCTCAGCGGCGCCTCCCTCGCGCTCATCTTCAGCATCTTCAGCGTCGAGGCAAAACTGCTGCACAGCTAAGGAGCCCCCACCGATGTTCCATCTCGAAAGCTTCCGCGCCGTACGCTGGCTGCGCACCTGCAATCTGGTCCTGCAGGCCATCCTCATCACCACCCTCTTCCTCGGGCTCAACTACCTCGCGCGCCACTACGCCTGGCGCTTCGACCTCACCCACTACCACCGCTACTCTCTCTCGCCCGAGACCCGCTCCTACCTCCGCGGCCTCACCCGCCCCGTCCGCGTGGTCGTCACACTCTCCGACGACGCGCCCCAGGAGGAGGTTGTCCAGGCCCTCCGCGACGTCCGCAGCCTCCTGCGCGAATACACCTACGCCTCCGCCTCCAACGACGCCGGCCACCGCATCACCGTCGAACACCTCGACGTCTTCCAGCGCAACCGCGAGGCCCAGCAGCTCGGCATCGAGCAGCCCAACGCCATCGTCTTTCTCAGCGGCGACCAGAAACGCGTCGTCACCCTCGGCGACCTCTACCACATCGAAGGCGGCGAAAAGCGCGAGTTCCGCGGCGAGCAGGCCTTCACCTCCGCCATCCTCGACGTCGCCGCCGCCGAGCGCAAAAAAATCTATTTCCTCGTCGGCCACGGCGAGCTCGATCCCGACAGCGTCGACCCCGTCCGCGGCCTCTCCGCCCTGCGCGACGAGCTCCGCCTGCGCAACTTTGCCGTCGAAAAACTCGATATCGGGCACCTCCGCAAGATCCCCGACGATGCCGCCCTGGTCATCGCCGCCGCCCCGCTCAACGTCGACCGCTTCGCCGCCGAGCAACTCCGCCAATACCTCACCGCCCGCGCCGGCCGCGCCATCCTCCTGCTCGCCCCGCGCCTCCCTCACGGACTCGACGACCTGCTCGCCGACTGGGGCGTCATGGTCGACGACGACGTCATCTACGACATCAACCCGGAAAGCGTCACCGAAGAGGGCGACCTGCGCATCGCCGCCTTTCAAAAACACCCGATCACCCAGATGCTCATCGACCGCCAGCTCGCGCTGCGCCTGGGCGAGACACGCAGCCTCCGCCCGGAGCCGGGCCGCGGCACCGGCAGCGGGCTCACGTTGACCACCCTCGGCGCCACCTCCCCCACCGCCTGGGGCGAGCGCAGCTACCGCCTCCGCCAGATGCCCGAGTACGACCCCGGCATCGACGTCCGCGGCCTCCCCCAGCTCGATCCCGCCAACCGCCTCGGCATCGGCGTCGCCTCCGAGCGCGTCCAGGCCCGTGGCGATCTGCCTTTCAGCGTCCGCGGCGGCCGCCTCGTCGTCTTCGGCACCGCCGACCTCGCCGCCAACAGCCGGCTCGGCTTCCCCGGCAACCAGACCCTGTTCTTCAACGCCATCAACTGGACCGTCGACCGCGACACCCAGCTCGCCATTCCACCCCGCCCCATCGAGCGCTTCCAACTGGCCCTCAGCCAGCAGGAACTCACCCGCCTCCGCTACTCGCTGCTCTTCATCGCCCCGGGCGCCATCGCCCTGCTCGGCATCATGGTTTACTGGAGCCGCCGCTCCTGACCCCCTCTCCGCATGCGCACCAAAGTCACGCTCATCCTCATTTTCCTCAACGTCGCGCTCTTCGGCTTCATCTTCTACGTCCGCCCCAAATTCGACATCGAGGAGAAGATCAAGGCCACCCGCACCCGCGTGCTCGGCCCCGAGTCGGCCGACATCCAGTCCCTCACCCTCGTCGCCGGCCCCCAGACCACCGCCCTCGCACGCCGGGGTGAAGCCTGGTCGATCACCGCCCCCTTTAACTGGCCCGCCAATCCCCACGCTGTCAGCAGCATCCTCAAGGAGCTCCAACTCCTCGAACACGAGACCAGCTTCCTCGTCGCCGACCTCCCCAAAACCGGCATGACCCTCGCCGACTACGGCCTCGATCACCCCGCCGCCAGCATCGCCTTCACCACCACGGCCACCCCCACCCCCGTCACCCTCCAACTCGGCAAAGGCACCACCGACGGCAACCGCCTCTACATTCTCTCCCCCGACGGCGAGCGCATCCACGTCGTCAACCGCCGCCTCGCCACCCTCCTCGCCACGCCCCCCGAGCAGCTCCGCTCCGACGAGCTCCTCAGCATCCCCGTCTTCGAAGTCCGCTCCTTCAACCTCCAAAACGCCGCCAACCTCCGTATCCGCGTGCGCCGCGACGGCGATCGCTGGGCCTTCGAGACCCCCATCGACGCCCGCGCCAGCAAAACCGCCACCGAGCTCACCATCGCCGGCCTCGCCGCCCTCCGCGCCAAGACCTTCGTCACCGAAGCCCTCGCGCCCGAGCTCACCCCCGCCACCTCCGCCTCCCTCCGCATCACCCTCGAAGGCAATAACCGCAGCGAAACCCTTCTCCTCGGCGCCCCGCGCTCCACCCCGGCCGCCGACGCCACCGAGATCGAGTTCTACGCCCAGATCGAAAAGAGCGACTACAAGTCCGTCGTCTTCACCGTCTCCGTCCCCAAGCCCCTCCTCGACCAGCTCAGCAACGCCCAAAAAGCCCTCCGCGAGACCCACCTCTACAGCCTCGATCCCCGCACCGTCACCAGCATCGCCTTGCGCGCCCCGCGCCAGCCCGAGCTCAGCCTCCAGCGCGTCGATGCCTCCGGCGAAACCATCACCTGGCAATCCATCACCCGCTCCGGCGAACAAGCCTCCCCCACCCAGCCCGCCGACGCCGGCCTCGTCCGCCAGCTCATCGACAACCTCAACAATCTCACCGCCGCCGAATTCCTCAGCGATGCCCCCTCTCGCGCCGACGAGGAGGCATGGGGCTTCAACCAGCCCGAACGCGAGATCATCGTCACCACCACCACCGGCTCCACGCCCCAGACCACGACCCTGCGCATCGGCGTCGGCGCCAACCGCGGCCCGACCGCCTACGCCCAGTTCTCCGACGCACACTTCGTCTACGCCATCGACGCCGAGATCCTGCGCAAAATCCCCGTCGAGCCCCGCGCCTGGCGCAACCGCACCCTCCGCGAGCTCCCCGCCGGCGCACGCATCACCGCCCTCGCGATCCTCCCCCTCGGCGCCACCGACGCCGCTCCCCTCTATCAACGCCAGCTCGACGGCGCCCAGACTTGGGACGACGCCCTCGCGACCGAGCCCGCCGAGCGCCAGGCCGCCATCCGCACCCTCCTCGCCCAACTCCGCCAGCTCCGAGCCAAAAACTTCGCCGGCGACCACTTCACCGCCACCGTCTCCACCGGCGGTCCCGAGCGCCCCTGGAGTTACAAACTCGTCGCCACCGTCATTCTCGAAGGCGGCGCCGCCGGCGCACAAACCAGCACCCAGGAAATCCTCTTGAGCGACCGCATCGGCGGCACCACCCAGCTCGCCGGCGCACAGGACCTCGACGCACTCTTCGAAATCGAGCAGCCCTTCACCGACGCGCTCTGGACACTCATCTACGGCCCCCGCGACCCAGGCCCCGCGTCCACCCCGCCGGCCCCGGCCACCGCCGCCACGCCCTGAGCTCACTGCGGGGCCCGGCTATGCGCACGGTGTTTAAACACTGCTGGTTCGGCACCCGCCTCTGCGCGGGCGGCCTCTGGCGGTTCCTGCGCTGGTCGCTCTGGCTGGCTCTGGTCGGCCTGATCGGCCTGCAGCTCTGGCTCGCCTCCGCCCACGAGCTCCCACTCCCCGCGCCCCTCCTCCGACATCTCGAACGCCACATCGGCCGCCTCGGAGGCGAATCGCCCCTCATCGTCCACATCGGCCGCGCCGCCATCGATCCCCAAGGCCGCATCCTCGTCGAAGACATCTCCGTCGGCGGCCCCGGCATCGAAGAGCCACTGCTCACCCTGCGCCTTCTCCACGTCCGGCTCGACCCATGGACCCTCCTCCAAGGCGAGGGCCTCGTCCACGAAGTCGAACTCGCCGGGCTCAACCTCTTCATCCCAGGCGCACTCTCCGCCTCCGGTAAAGCCGAGCCCTTTCTGCGCGACGTCGCCGCCGATTTCCAACCCGCCCACAGCGCCCTCACCATCGAGCGCCTCGCCGGCCAGTGCGACGACATCGCCTTCTCCGTGCAAGGCGCCGTATCCCTCGCCTCATTCCCCCACCGTTCGCGCTCCACCCCCGCGACCGACTGGTATCCCGCCTACCTGCGCACCCTCCGGAAAATCGCGCAATGGTCCGCCCAGCTCGCCCCCATCTCCGGCGGTAAACTCACCGTCCGCCTCGTCCCCGAGGCCACCTCCGGCGCCAACGCCCAAGTCGAGTTTCTCGCCGAGGGCCTGAGCCTCGAACTGCCCGGAGACAAACCCGCCTCGCTCCTCACCGGCCCCATCCGGCTCGCCACCCGTTCCCCCCTCCTCGCACGCGACGAGGGTCTCCTCCACATCTCCGCCGAAATCGCCTCCATCGATTACCCACGCCTGTCCCTGCAACACCTCAGGCTCTCCGGCGACGCCCTCGTCCGCCGTACCCCATTCTCCATCCGCCCCCGCCTCGTCGAAATCTCCACCGACCGCATCCAGGCCTACGACGTCACTGCCGAGGCCCCGATCCTCCGCCTCAGCTCCACCGAGCTCACCACCGTCCACGCCGAGCTCAAGACCCGCGTCGCCGACGCCCCGCTCGCGCTTGCGGCCGACATCGACTGGCGCCAGCGCAGCGGCACCTTCGAATTCGAGACCTCCCTCACCGAAGCCCTCACCCAGACCGCAAGCACCCTCGCCAATCGCAACCTCGCCCGCTTCGTCCTTTTCAAACGCCCCACGCTCCTGCGCGGCTCCGGCACACTCGCCCCAGGTGCGAAACTCGACTCCCTGCGCATCTGGGCCCAGGTCGAAGATCTCCTCGCCCACAAAGTCCACATCGACCGCGCCTCCGGCTGGCTCAGTCTCCACGACCGCCAGTTCCGCGCCGACGATGCCTTCGTCTCCGTCGGCGACAACGAAGCCCGCGGCAGCTACGCGATGGACATCGATACGCGCGACTACCGCTTCCTCCTCCAAGGCCGCCTACGCCCCCTCGACATCAACGGATGGTTCGGCCCCTGGTGGCCCGACTTCTGGCGACACTTCGACTTCGAATCCGCCCCGCCACGCGCCGACATCGACATCCAGGGCCGCTGGGGCAACGCCCGCCTCAGCCGCATCTATGTCGCCGCCGAAGGCACGCACGCCGCCATCCGCGAAGTCCCCTTCGACCAGCTGCGCACACGCCTCTTCATCCGCACCCACTACATCGACGCACTCGACTTCTTCGCCACCCAGGGCTCCGGCGCAGCCTCCGGCACCTTCTCCCGCGCCTACGACCTGGAAAACCGGGCCTGGCGCGCCATCGACTTCGACGTCCACTCCACACTCGACCTCGCCGAAGCCGCCCGCCTCTACGGTCCCGAGGCCATCGCCCTCGTTGCCCCACATCGTTTCTCAGCCCCGCCTCAAGTTCACGCCATCGGCCACCTCGACGGCCCCGCCGGCCCGCGCGGACTCCAGCAACAGGTCCATGTCGAGTTCGACTCGCCCACACCGATCTCCGTTTACGGACTCCCCCTCCAGCGCCTCGCCCTTTCCGCCGACTACCACACCGGCGATTTCGACTTCGGCCAATTCCGCGGCGGCTTCGCCGGCGGCGAAATCGAAGGCCACGCCCAACTCGAAAAGACCGCCGCCGGCCGCACCCTCGGCTTCGACCTCGCCCTCAAACACACCGACATGGGCCGCACCGTCGAAGAGCTCCTCGCGTTCTCCGCGCTCCACCGCGGCCTCCCTCCGCCCGCACGCAACCCCGACCGCGACTGGATGCACGGCGTCTCGCTCGACCTCGCCCTCTCCGCCGAAGGCCCCTGGATCGACCTCCTCCGCTTCAAAGGCAACGGCAACGCCATGATCTCCGGCCCCAACCTCCGCCAGATCTACATCCTCGGCCCGCTCTCCCACCTCCTCCCCTTCACCTCCCTCCGGTTCACCAGCGCCCGCTCCAGCGCCAAGATCGACGGCCCCGTCATCACCTTTCCCGACCTGCGCCTCTCCGGCAGCAACTCCTCCATCGAGGCCAGCGGCAAATATTTCATCGATACCCAAGGCCTCGACTTCAACGCCCGCGTCTACCCCTTCGGCGAATCCTCCGACGGCCTCCGCGGCGCCGTCGGCTTCGTCCTCGTCCCCTTCAGCCAGGCTCTCGCGGTCAACCTCACCGGCAATCTCGAGTCCCCTCACTGGGCCTTTGCCAATGGTCTCAGCGGACTCCTCCGCCCGGCCGACGCCCCCGCCGAAACCGTCCCCGCACCGGCCGGCCACTGAGCCACCGTCCGACCGGTTTTCTTTTTGAAAACCAGTTGCCCCGCCGCCCCCACGGGCATGTTCTCAAGCACCCCATGTCAGCGCCCCTCATCCGTCCGCGTCGCACCTGGATCGAGCGTCTCACCCTCGGCTTCGAATGGGCACTTGTCGCCCTCGGCCTACTCGGCCTCGCCGGCTGGCTCATCCCCATCGAGCCACTCGTCCAACCCGTCCGCGATGCCACCCCCTTCGGGATCGACACCGCCCTGTGCGCCCTCGCCCTCGGCGCCGCGCTCCTCGCAATCGACCTCGGCCACCGCCGCTACGGCTGGCTCGCTGCACTCGCCACCCTCACCGCCGGCGCCGCACTCGTCTCCTCCATCGGCCACCTCGACCTCGGCATCGAAAGACTCCTCGTCGCCACGCGCGAGACCACCGGCGCGCTCCAGCCACAACCGATGCCCCCCATGGTCGCCGCGGCCCTCCTCGCCGGCAGCCTCGCGATCCTCTGGTGGCTCCTCGGCCTGACTCCGCGATTCCGCCTGCCCGGCATCGCCATCACAGGCACCCTCATCGCCGTCGCCGGTCTCGCATCCCTCGACAGCCATTTCGGCGGCATGCCCGCCACCTGCTGGGGCACACACGCCGCCGCGTCTCCGCTGGCCAGCATCACTCTCGCCCTCCTCGGCGGGGCGCTCTTCCTCGGCGCCTGGCACGAAAGCGCTCTCGCCGACTCCACCATCCCCCGCTGGGCTCCCGTCCCCGCGCTCCTCGCCGGCGCCCTCCTCAGTCTCATCTTCTGGCAGGGGCTCCGCGAACGGCAGGCCCTCTACATCGATACCGACACCCAGAACAATCTCACCCAGTTTGCCACCGCCCTCGACCGTGAGATCGAGTCCATCACCCTAGCACTCAGCGAGCACGTCGCACGCCCGTGGAGCCAGCGACGCGACGACCTGCCCATCGAGCACGACGCCTCCGCCATCGCCTTCTTCGGCCAGGAATCCACCCGCGGCTGCGTCTCCCTCGCATGGGTCGATCCAGCACGCCTCATCAACCGCTACGTCCACCCCCACGACGGCAACGAGGCCCTCATCGCATTCGACCACGCAGCCGATCCCACCCGCTCTTCCGCACTCCTCGCAGCGAGCCATACGCGCCAGCCGGCCGGCGCCGAAGGCATCTTACTCCCAGCCCAAGGCTGCGACGGCTTCGTGCTCTACGCCCCCATCCTCCGAAGCGACTCCGTCGCAGGCTTCGCCGCCGCCGAGTACTGCTACACCGCCTTCTTCGCCTCGATCGACCGCCGCCTCCGGCTCGCCCCAAACTACCGTATCTCCGTCTCCGTCGACGGCCACCCGGCATTCCAATCCGCCGACGACCCCGCGCAGGACCGCCATGCCCTCGCCTACACCGTCTCCATCCGACAGCACCGCTACCGCATCGGGCTCCAGCCCTCCCCCGAGTTTCTCCGCCGCCAGCGCCAGTACCTGCCGGAGATCGCCCTCTTCGCCGGCATCGGCATCACCATCCTCCTCGCGCTCAGCATCCACTTCGCACGCAACGCGCGCGCCGGCATGCTCGCCGCGCAACTCTCCAACCGCCGCCTCCGGGCCGAAAACGACGAGCGCCTCCGCATCGAGACACGACTCAAGGTCTCCGACGAGCGCCTCCGCCTCGCCCTCGATAGCACCGGCATCGGCATCCTCGAGTGGCACGTCCCCACCGGCCGCGTCTACTACAGCCCCGCCCTCTGGTCCATGCTCGGCTACGATCAAGGCCGCATGCCCTCCACCCTCCAGGCACTCCAGTCGCTCATCCACACGGACGACCTGCCTCTCTTCGAACGCCGCACCCACGCCCTCCTCGCCGGCGCCACCATCTTCATCGACCCCGAGTTCCGCGTCCGCTCCCACGCCGGCGACTGGCGCTACCTCTACCTCCGAGCAAAAACTGTCGCCCTCGATGCCCACGGCTCACCCCAGCGCATCATCGGCACACTCCAGGACATCTCCGCCCGGCGCGCCGCCGAAGAATCCGCGCGCGCCAGCCAGGCCGCCGCGCGTAAACTCTCCCTCGTCGCCGCGCGCACCGACAACCTTGTCATCATCCTCGCCCCCGACGGCCGCACCGAGTGGGTCAACGAGAGCTTCACCCGCACGATGGGCTACACCCCGCAGGAGATCGCCGGCCACCGCCCCGCCGACCTGCTCACTGGCCCCGACACCTCCAGCGAGACCGTCGCCCGCCTGCGCGCCGCACTCGCACACGGCAGCGGCAGCCGCGCCGACATCGTGCTCTACAGCAAAGCCGGCCGTGCCTACCACCTCGCCCTCGACGTCCAGCCAGTCCGCGACGAGACCGGCGCCGTCACGACCTTCATCGCTGTCGGGTCCGACATCACCACCCGCGTCGAGACCGAACAGGCACTCCGCCTCGCCAAAGCCCAGGCCGACGAGGCTTCTCGCGCCAAGAGCGAGTTCCTCGCCGCCATGTCCCACGAGATCCGCACCCCCCTCAACGGCGTGCTCGGCATGGCCAGCCTCCTCCTCGAAGGCGGCCAGCTCACCGCCGACCAGCGCGAGTGCGTCGGCACCATCCGCACCTCCAGCGAGGCGCTCCTGGCCGTGCTCAACGACATCCTCGACTTTTCCACCATCGAGTCCGGCAGGATCGCCCTTCAGCGCATCCCCCTCGAAATCGCCTCCTGCATCGAGGAGACCCTCGAACTCTTCGCCTGCCAGGCCGCCGCCAAACGCCTCGCACTCGCCTACGCCATCGATCCCGCCGTCCCCGCCCTCGTGCTCGGCGACCCCGCTCGCCTGCGCCAGATCCTCGCGCACCTCGTCAACAACGCCGTCAAATTCACCCACGCCGGCAGCATCGCCATCGAAGTGCGCCCCGGCGCCTCCTCCGCCACCGGCGAGCCGGGCCTTCTCGAATTCGTCGTCCGCGACACCGGCATCGGCATCTCCGCCGAGCGCGTGCATCGCCTGTTCCAAGCCTTCAGCCAATGCGACGGCACGACCACCCGGCGCTACGGCGGCACCGGCCTCGGCCTCGCCATCAGCCAGCGCCTGTGCGCGCTCATGGGCGGCAGCATGCGCATCGAAAGCACCGAGGGCCAGGGCACCACGGTCATTTTCACAATCTCAGCCAACGCTGCGGAGAGCCCGGCAACCCTCCGCCTGCCGGACACGCCATCCCCCCTGCGCACCGCGCCCGTCTGCCTCATCGGCGGGCACCCGGTCAACCGCCGCCGCTTCCGCCAACTCTTCGAAGCCTGGGGCGTGGCCAGCCTTGCACTCGACGCCGGCGACGATCCCGCCGCCGCCCGAGAGGCCGCACTCCTGGTCGTCGATGA
>MWDT01000049.1 GCA_002070825.1 Verrucomicrobia bacterium ADurb.Bin122 | reverse complement strand
GGGTGGTTTGGCGGTCTCGATGAAGTTGTCGGCAGCGGCGAAACGGCAGGGCGCAGTGGCGACGAACGTCGGCAATGCTGTATCGTTCCTGCAAACGCAGGACGGCGCGTTGAAGGTGTCGGCGAAGGTCTTGGATCGCATGAGCGAGCTGAAGACCCTCTACGTCGATCCGACGAAGAACAGTTCTGACCTGGCGAACTACGACTCGGAGTTCACGGCGCTGCAAGACCAGCTGACCGCGATCACCTCGGAGAAGTTCAACGGCGTCACTCTGTTTGGAACTTCGGATTTGAGCGTAGCCGTCACCGCAGATCATGATACCTCAGTGGCGTTGGCCGGCCGTGATCTTGCGGGAACCTCCGCGGGTATCGGCAATGTCATAGCGACTGCGATCACTTCGCTTGGTCATACGAGCCTGACCTTGGGCACCATCACCACCGCCATTCAGAATGTGGCGACGATGCGTGCGGCCAATGGCGCTGAGCAAAGCCGCCTCGGGTTCGCGACCGAACTGTTGACGGCCAATAAGGCTAACCTCGAAGCCGCCAATAGCCGCATCGTCGATGTGGATGTGGCTGAAGAGTCCACGCAGTTGGCTCGGTGGAATATCCTCGTGCAATCAGGCACGGCGATGCTCTCCCAGGCCAATCAAAGCGCCCAGACCGCACTGAAGCTCATTAGCTAAGGAAAGGATTAATCTCCAAATAAATAAAAGGTTTTGAATCGTCCCCACCGGGCTGCCGCGCAAGAGGCAGCCCGGTTTGGCAACGAGGGAGCGCCTTAGAATAGGGCTCTCCTTTGGGCAGGCGAAGGTCCGAAGGCTTGCGCCCTAACGAGGTGCTCCCTCAGGACGATTCTTCTTAAGCCCAAGAGGTACCATCTGAAAGCAGATGTCCCTTTTGGGCTTTTTTGCGTGGGCTCGGCGGCACCGGCGGCGACGGCGGCAAAGTTTGCCGGGCTGTGCCGGGCTAGATGGGCCCCCTCTGGTTTAGCCTCTTGGATTCTTGTTTTTATTAATTATAGTTAACTGAAAATCATCACTTTGCTGTTTTTGTGATTTCATCGGCATGTCTTCGGCTATGGTGGCGTTGGCTATGAATGTGGGACTCTACCAAAGTGCAGCGGCGCTCTCCTCCTTGGAACGGTGGCAGAATGTCGTGTCGCAAAATATCTCGTCGAGTCAGGTGAGTGGTTTCAAGAAGCGGATGGTTCAGTTTGATGTGAAGCCGATGGGCGAGGTGGCGGTGGCGAACCAATCCCGTATTGGGGAGGGCCAGCTCGCGGTGTTCCCGCGTGTGAACTACAGCATCGACTTCCAGCAAGGAGAGGTCGTTCCGACTGGGCGGGATTTGGATGCCACGATTCAGGGTGACGGCTTTTTCGTTTTGCGTGGTGCGGATGGCACGCCTGCGTACACTCGTAATGGTGAATTTCACATCCGGGCCGACAGGACCTTGGTCAATGTTGACGGATCCGAAGTTTTGGGGATCGGCGATGTGCCCATCCAATTGCAGGCCGAGGAGGGGACCATCAAGATCAATGAGGATGGCTCCATCTTTCAGGGTGAGACTCAGCTCGGGCGCCTCCAGGTTGTTTCCTTTAACAATAATAACCAATTGATCCCCGCCCATGGCGGCGTGTTTAAGGCGCTTCCTGGCACCGCGGTGATTCCGGTCGCCGAGCCCGAGGTCGTCCAGAGCCACTTGGAAAGTAGCAATGTCTCTGCCTTGCGTGAGATGGCCGACTTGGTGGCGATCGCGCGGGCTTACGAAGCGAATCAAAAAATCATCCAAAGCCGCGACGGCACGATGGAGAAAACCCTGGATGCGCTCGGCTGAGCCATTCCTGCGAAAACTATAAACGCTAACCGCTCCCGACCATGAACCTCTCCCTCTACTCAGCAGCCACCGGCATGGAGGCTCAGCAGCTTAACCTCAACACGATCGCCAATAATCTGGCGAACGTGAACACGACTGGGTTCAAGCGCAGTAAGATCGAGTTTCAGGATTTGCTCTACCAGAAGCCGCGCAGCGCGGGCGCCGAGGCCGCAGGTGGCAACGTGATCCCCACTGGCATCGAGATTGGCAATGGCTCGCGTGTCGCGGCTACGTCCAAGGTTTTTACTCAGGGGCAGGTCACGCAGACCGGCAAGGAGCTTGATATCGCGATCCAAGGTGACGGCTTTTTTGAGGTTCAGCGACCGGACGGCACGACCGCGTATACCCGCGATGGTTCGTTCAAGCTGAACGCAAGTGGCCAGGTGGTGACTTCCGATGGCTTGCCCGTTCTCAGCGGATTCCAGGCCGTCCCGACCGGGACCACTTCGATCAGCATTGCGGAAACCGGCGAGGTGACCGTCGAGGGCGCGTCGGGCTCACAGACCTATCGGATATCGCTGACCCGGTTTGCCAATCCGGCCGGCTTGAAGAGCCTCGGCGGTAATTTGTACGAGGAGACCAATGCCAGCGGCACGCCCGAGCAGGGGAATCCTGGTGAGCAGGGCTTCGGCCAAGTGCTTCAGCGCTACCTTGAGGGCTCCAACGTCAACATCGTCGAAGAAATGGTAAACCTGATCGTCGCCCAGCGTGCGTACGAGATCAACAGCAAGTCCATTCAAACCTCTGATGAGATGCTTCAGAACGTCGCTCAGATGAAACGCTAATGAATCCACGTTCGCTCAGTCCATTTTTCATCTCGCTGGCGCTCTTTCTCGGCCTGCTGACCGTTTCCGTGCGTGGGGTCGCACAGGACAATGCGCCTGTGCTCCACTCCATCACCCAAGAGCAAGTGCTTGCCGATGTGGCCGACCAGCTCAAAGCCCATTACGACTGGGATGGCGATGTGCAACTTCAGTTGCTCCGCCCTTTCACGCTCCCCACTCCGGCGGCGGCGCCCATCGAGGTGCTCGTTTCCGATTTTCCAAACACGGTGTCTTCGACATTGCTGATCCGGGTCCGCTTCAGCGCCGCCGGCACCTCTCTGTCCGAGGTTTCTTTGTCAGTCAAAGCACAGCTCTGGCGCGATGCCTGGGTGACCCGTCAGCCGGGAAATCGCGGCGACCCGCTCGATCGAGCGGCCCTCGATGTGCGACGTGTGGATGCGCTGCGTGATCGTGACAGCCTCCCGGCTTCCTCCGAGTTGGAAGAGCTGTCGTATGCGCGTAGCGTGCCGGCCGACCGTGTACTCATGTGGCGCGATGTCGCGAAGCGCCTGCTCGTTCGCAAGGGCGAGATCGTGGAGGTCTCCGCCAGCGATGGTCAGCTCACCATCACGATGAAGGCCTTGGCCATGCAGAGTGGTGGCGCCGGAGACCTCGTCGTCGTCCGTAACCTCGAATCGAAAAAAGACATATCGGGTCAAGTCGTGGCTGAAAACCGCGTTCGCGTCCGATTCTAAGCTCATGCGCACACTCACGATTTTCTCTCTCTGCATTGGGTCCGTTTTGCCGGGTCATGCCGACTCGCTCTGGGTTGCTGCTGGCTCGCCTGAACGTGCTATGTTTTCCGATCAGAAGGCCACTCGCGTGGGCGACATCCTGACGGTGGTCGTCTCTGAATCGGCCTCTCAAAGCAGTTCCCAGAAGAAGAACACCAGCCGCGAGTCGAAGGTCGACGCATCGGTGTCGCAGTTTCTCTTCCCGGCCTCGGTGAGCTCCTTTGGCACCTACAAGGGGGCCACGCCCGGAATCAAATTCGGTGGCTCGACTGACTTCAGTGGCGGTGGCCAGGTGAGCAACTCGCAGACGATTAATGCGCGTGCGGCCGTCCTAGTCACCGATGTCCTGCCCAATGGAAACCTCGTGATCGAAGGCGCGCGGCGCATGACCTTTTCCGGAGAGACCCAGCACATCGTGTTGCACGGCGTGGTGCGTGCCGCGGACGTGTCCCCGGAAAACACCGTTCTATCCAGTAACATCGCCAACGCCCGGGTCGAATTCATCACGGATGGCGACCTCACTGACTCCCGCAAGAAAGGCTGGCTCACAAAACTCTACGACAAGCTGAGTCCATTTTAACCAGGAGGCGTCCCCATGAATTTGATCACTGCATTTCCCCGACTCGCTGGCCGCTTCAAGCGCACGCTGTGCGTGCTGGCCGTGTTTGGCGCCTTCCTGCCGGTTACCCCGCTGTCTGCCTCGCGCATCAAGGATTTGACCCAGCTCGATGGCGGCCGCGACAACCAGCTCGTCGGCTATGGCTTGATCGTGGGATTGGCGGGCGACGGCGATTCCAATGCGCTTTCCACGCTCCGCAGCGTTTCCAACACGCTTTCCCGTTATGGGATCTCCGTCGATTCGACGCAGATCAAAGCCAAGAACGTGGCTGCCGTCATGGTGACTGCGGACATCGGCGCGTTTCTGAAACCCGGAAGCCGCATTGATGTGACCGTCGCATCCATGGGCGATGCGAAGACGCTGCAAGGTGGCGTGCTCCTTCAGACGCCGTTGCTCGGTGCCGACGGCCGGGTGTATGCGGTGGCGCAGGGCCCGGTGGCCATTGGTGGATTCCTCGGTGGTACCGGCGGACCAGGTGGAGCCACGGTCCAGAAAAATCACCCCACGGTTGGTTCGATCAGCAATGGAGCGATCGTCGAGCGTGAGATTGCCTCACCGTATATCCACGACGGACAGATCGCGCTTCAGTTGCGCAACCCTGATTTCACTTCGGCCTCCAGACTCGCCAGCGCCGTCAATTCCGTGTGGCCAGGCACTGCCAGCCCTCGCGATGCGGCCACAATCGATGTCCGCGTGCCCGCTGCTTTTCAGGGGCGCGAGGTCGCCTTTATCGCCAATTTGGGACAGTTGGAAGTGATGCCCGACACCGAGGCGCGTGTCGTGATCAATGAGCGCACGGGCACCATTGTGGCGACCTCCACGGTTCGCATTTCCCAAGTGGCGATCAGCCACGGCTCACTCACGATCACCGTCACCTCGAATGTCGGCGTCAGCCAGCCCAACCCGTTTGCAGGGGGGCAGACGATGGCGGTGCCGAGCACGCAAACCGCAGTGAACGAGGTGAAGGGTGGTTTCTCCATCGTGAGCGAGACAACCACGATCGACCGGCTCGCGGCCGCACTCAATGCCCTCGGGGTCAGCACCCGCGAAATGATGGCGATTTTCCAAACCCTCAAACGCTCCGGCGCACTGCAGGCCGAGCTGGTGATCAACTGAGCCATGCAAGTCTCGTCCATCAATTCCGCAGCGGACGCCCGGCGCCTCATGGCGATGGCCGATCCTACCTCGCAGGCTGGGGGCCAGGCTGGCGCGACGTCCAAACAGATTCACGCCGCCGCTCAGCAGTTTGAAGCACTCATCCTTCGCCAGTTGCTGGAGCCGGCCATGGAGCCCCTGATGAGTGGCGGCTTGGGCGGCGAACAAGGCGGTGGCGGGGTATATGGATACCTCGCAACCGATGTCATGGCCAACAGCCTCAGCCAAGGCGGCGGCCTCGGACTTTCCAAAATACTCGAAAAACAACTTACGCCTAAAGGCTCGGTGACATCCGCTCAGGTCGCGGATGCGTATCGCGCCGGAGAGGCCACAAAATCATGAAAGCCACTTGGGAAAATATCGTTCATTGTCTGCGTGACGAACTGCAGGAGTACGGCGGCTTGCTGGGCTTGTTTGAGGAGCAGCAGGGTGCCCTCTATCGCAGGGACGCGTCGGCGGTGCTCTCCACGGTTCACTCGATCGAGGAGCAGGCCCGTGTCGCCAATGCCAAGCGTGTCGAACGCGAGCAACTCGTCAGCGAATTTGCCGCCGAGCACGGTTGCCTGCCCAACTCGACGCTGCGGCAGCTCATGCCTGAATTCCCCGCGGAAATCCGGCCAATGATGGAGGCGATGATCGATGAGATCAACCGGCTCGTCCATCGAGCCCGGCGCGGAGCCCGTCAAAACACCCTCCTCTTGCAGCGCGCGATTGCGATGCACCAGGAAGCGTTGCGCTCGTTGCGCCCTGACTCATATTCCCAAACCTATTCCCCCCGCGGGCAAGTTTCCGTCGGCGCTCCCCAGGCTGCGGCGGCTGCTTCGCTTCAGGCTGTCGGCTGATTTTCCCCCTCACCCTTAATCTCTATCCGCCATGTCCGGCCTTTTTGGAAATCTTGCTAACGGAGTTAAGGCTCTTAACGCCCAGTCTATTGGCTTGCAGACGGCCGGTCGCAATCTCGCCAACGTCAACAACGCGTCCTATGCCCGCCAGCGCGTCGTGTTTGGTGATCGTGGCACTGTGGTGACGCCGCTTGGTCCCCAGAGCCTGGGCGTCGAAGCACTGGCGGTTACTCAGATCCGCGATGCGCTGCTCGACCAGCAGGTCGTGCGCGAGATCGCCACTACGGCGGATCTCGAAACAATCCAGTCCGGCCTCCAGAAGGCCCAGGCCGGCCTCGGCCAGAGTGTGCAAAGCGCCACCTCGACGACCACTGGCGTCAACGGCATTGCCGAGACGATGACGGAGTTTTTCAACAGCTTCAAAAGCTACGCAGCCACACCGACTGATGTCGGCGAGAAACAGACTTTGATTCAGCAGGCAGGTATCCTCGTCGACAGAATCAACCTTACGGATTCACGGCTCGTGCAGACGCAGTCGGACCTGACGACTCTCGCCCAAAGCGATGTGACCGAGGTCAACACCATCCTCCAGCAGATTGCCGATTTGAACATCCAGATCGGGCGCCTTGAAGTCAGCGCGCCTGGGTCGGCTGTGGATCTACGGGATTCCAGGCAGGCAAAGCTGGAAGAACTTGCCACGAAAATCTCGTTTGAGACTCGTTACACTCCAGGCGCTAACGGGCAGATTGAGGTGTACGCCCGCGATGCCTCTAACAATGAGGTCACCCTCGTCGAAATGTCGACGGTCACCACGTTATCGTTGAATGGATCGACTCTCAATGCGGGTCCCAATGCGACCGATCCCGCCTTGGCCCTGAGCGGCGGATCCATCAAGGGAGCGATTCAAACACGCGATGGCGCGATTCAAGATTTGCGCGACTCGCTTGATGAGCTCGCCAACCAGTTGGTCACTTCTGTCAACGCCACGTATAATCCGTCAAGTACCGCGGGGCGCAACTTCTTCAACGCCGCGGGCGTTGATGCCTCCTCAATCAAACTCGAGACAGGGCTGACCGCCTCGACCCTTGTCGCCAGTGACAGCGGTGTGGCTGGTGACAACGATATCGCGTCGGCTGTCGCAAATCTCGTCAGCAAGGTTTTTTCTACAGCGGGCGGCGACCATATCGACGGCACCTTTGGGCAGTACTATACGAATGCCGTTACCGGGCTCGGCCAATCCCTCTCCACCGTCAATTCACAGCTAACCGACCAGCAGAAGATTGAGGACCTGGTCACGCAGCAACGCGACGGAGTCAGCGGCGTCTCACTCGATGAGGAAACGGCGGACCTGATGAAGTACCAGCGTGCATTTGAAGCCTGCTCCCGCGTGATCAGTGCAATCGACGAGATGCTTGATACCATCGTCAACCGGATGGGGGCATAAACATACCTAAACTCTTCCGAACATGAGAGTCCCAACTAGCAGCAATTCCACGGCGATGCTGGCGCAAGTCCAGACTGTCAGCGAACGGCAGTCCCGTTTGCAAACGCAGGTGGCGACCCAACAGCGCATCTTCCAGCCGGAGGATGATCCTGCGGCTGTCGGACGGTATCTCACGCTCGACGCCGAGCGCCGCCAGATCACCCAGTATATCACCAATAGTGATTACGCGCTCGATCTGACACAGGCGACTTATTCCGGGATACAGGCCATTAAGAAACTATCGGATCGCGCGGGCGAGCTGGCGACCTTGGGCGCTGGCTCAATCTCAGCCGATGCGTCGACTGCGTATGCCGCCGAGGTCGATCAGCTTCTGGAGCAGGCGCTGCTGCAGGTGAACAGCCGTTTGCGCAATGACTACATTTTTGCCGGTACGGCGGTCGATACCCCTCCGTTTTCGGCCACGCGGGATGCCGCGGGGAAAATCACCGGAGTCTCGTATGTGGGCAACAGCACGCAGACCTCGGTGCAGATTTCGGATACGGCCAGCATTGCCCCCGGTTCGACAGGCGATACGAACACCAAGCTCGGGGATTTTATCAATCATCTGGTTCAGCTGCGGGATGCCTTGAACTCAGGGGCGACCGCTAATGTCAGTGCCGCTCAATCGCTCCTCGAAGGCGATGAAGACAATATCGTCTCGGCTATGAGCGAGAACGGTGCGGTACAATTGCGCATTGAGGTCAGTCAGTCTCAGAGCAAGGAGCGGCTCGCCAATGTGAACACGCTGATTTCGGGGGAGACGTCGGTTAATCTGCCAGAGGCGATCACCAAGTTGAGCCAGGCATCCCTGGCGTACGACGCCGCCTTGCAATCAATGTCGAAGATCATGAACGTGTCCCTCTTGGATTACGTGAGGTGACCAAGCTTTTCGAGGAGGGGCGCCGCCGTGAGCGGTTCCCCTTTGGGCGTTTCTCGCGGTCTGTCAGCCAAGCCTTTTAGGCTTTGCCACGCCGCAGCCAGAAGAGGGCGGCAATGCTCGCCAAGGACAAGATGGCCCCGTAGGTCGAGGGCTCTGGGACTGGACGAATTCGGTTGTAGGTGCGCCCTGAGTAGCCGTCTGTTTCATTGCTGGCCCAGATGGTCTGACTCCCGTCCCAGCCTTCGAAGACGATCTGGTTCATCGGGGAGATATTGAGCGGATTTGTACTCAGCCAGCTCCCTCCGTCCGTGCTGTTGATTTTATCGGCGTAGAAAAAGTCGGTCACACTGTTCCAATTCTTCACCGTGACCGTGACCCCGGCGGCGATGATGAGATTCTTCACCCACAGGGTGGAGTTTGCATCGCCAGTGGGCGTGCCGAAATCGATGACGGAGTCCGCCGTGATTTTCAGTATATCCACGTCGAGCTGCCCGCCGGCCAGCTGAAGCTCGCCGCCATTCAAGGTGAGCGTATTTTTATTATTGTTGTTATTAAAATTCTCAGTGTGCCCGTTGAGGTCGAAAACACCATCGCGATTCACGGTGATCGTGTCCCGGTTGTATTCGATCTGCTCGTCGCGATTGAGCCGGAGAATGGCTGATCCGTTGGCGCCGATCCCATCGCCGACCACGATTGCTCCGTCGCCTCGAACGCCATTTTCTTGCGTTTTATTGAGTAGGACAATGCCTTCCTTGATGGAGAGCATCCTGTTCAAATTCACCGCACTGCTTCCACTTAGGGAGAGCGTGCCAGTTCCGGTCTTCGTAACCTCACTGTTAAAGTTTCCCTCACTGGTGATATCGATTTTACCTGTGCCTTCAGTGCTGAAGGTCAGCGCGGCGTTGGGATTAATGTTATTCGGAGTGATGTTGAACGTGCTGCCACTCGCGACTCCGATGGTGGCCGCCTCGGTGTTGCTCAAGTCGCCTTGGTAGGTGTTGATTCCCGAGCGGCTGTAGAGCGCGCCCTCGCCATGGGTTCCGGCTCCGGCAATCGTCATGCCCGATCCAGTTCGGACAAGAGTAAATCCGCCATCGAGATACAGCGAGGCTCCGCTGGCGATCTTGATGCTATTGCTCGTACTTCCCAGCGATGCACTGTTGGTCGCGACAAGGATGCCATCGTTTACAGCGATGATGCTATTGCTGTAGGTGTTGGTGCCAGACAGCACGAGCGTACCGTTGCCCGTTTTTACCGGGTTGAGGCTGTCGCCGACTAGATTGGCGCTAATGGTGAGCTCACCACTGGTGACATCGAAATTTTTTGCCGTTATCTGTCCGCCACCGTCAATCGTAGTCGTGCCTGCGGCGGTGATGGTGCCGCGTCCATTGGAGCCAACGGTCAGTTTGCCCGCAGTCCCGCCTGTGCTGGCGTGGCCGCCATCATCGAATGTGAGCGAGCCAATGGTCTCTGTTTGGCCGTTCAGGTTTAGAAGGCCATCGGAGCGAATCGTGACAGCGGAGCTATCGCGGATCATCTCATTGGCATAGGGAGAAGGCCCGTTTTTAACGATGGCGGTGTTAGCGCTGCCAGTGCCGTCACCGATGTAGAGGTTTCCAAGGATGGCCCCATTTTCGTTATTCAGCGTGTCGAGGATGACGGTGCCCTCATTCACTCGCGTCGTACCAGTGAATGATTGGGTGCTGAGGTCATTACCCAGGATTTGGAGAGTCCCAGTGCCTTCTTTGATGAGTGAGCCCGTGCCAATGAGAGTGCTCGTGATGACCGTCGAGCCAGCGCCACTGATGGTTAGCGTTTGCGCGTTAAGCGCGATGGTTGATGCAAACTGAGTCCCTTTTCCCAAGTTTAGTGTCTTACCGCTTGCAACGGAGAGAACAGGCGAGCCTTCATCGATCATCACA
>MWDT01000048.1 GCA_002070825.1 Verrucomicrobia bacterium ADurb.Bin122 | reverse complement strand
GCGGCCTGGCCACACGTGACGATGGCCGCAAAGGCGGCGGCACTGAGTAACGAACGGATGAATTGTTTCATAAAGGTAGGCCTTGAGAGTAGCAGTCCGGCATGCCGGCGCAACTGGACAGGCGCATCAAACAGGCAGGCAGGCCGCGATGCGCTCGCGCGACGCAATCACCGACTCGACCGGAACTCCCGGCGACAACTCGAGCACCAACGCGTGCTCCGGCTTCCAGAAACGACTAAGCTTTCTGAAATCCGTGAGTCCCGCGCCGATTGGCCGATGGTCGCGCCGCTCCGCATCCACATCGTGCAGATGCCAGCCGACCAGATGCTCCGCATTGCGAGCCAGATGTGCCTCGTGATCAAGTATGCCCAACGACTCCTTGATCGCGGCATGTCCCGCGTCGTGCCAGTAGCCCACCGGGGCGCCCGTCGGCAACGAGGCAAACAACTCCGCAAAATCCTCGTCCAGCGGCAGCTCATCGAGTGCCTCGCGATTCTCGAAACCAAGCGTGATTCCCTTTTCCACCGCGTAACCAAGGACCTCGCGGATGCAATCAAGCACGTGCGGCCAGTGGCGGGCACGCCGCGCACGCAGCCGCACCAACGCCCGCTCGCGCACGACCGCCCAGGCCGGATCGTCCACAAGGCGCGCGCGTGGATGGTCCCGCAAGTAGCGCCGGACCTTGCTCAGCGGGCTAAACCAGAAAAAGTCCACATGCCCGAGATGGCAGACCAGGACCCGGGCGCCGACTTGCGCAGCGAAGTCGACCGAGCGTTTTGTCTGCCGCACCCACTGGAGCCGCTCACGATGCCCGACGGCGGAGGGTTCAAACAAGTTGGGCGCTGCATGGACCACGCCTGGTGGTAAAGGACAGAAATTGTGGCAGGAACTGATCCGCGCCACCCCTGCCTCGACCGCCCTCAGCACCCCAGGCGCCAAGGTCAACCGCACCCCATGGCTCAACTCGACATGAGAGAAGCCCAAACCCGCCATTTCCTGCAACATGGCGTAACCATCGTCATGACGATGCGAGCACCAGCATGTGGAAAGTGAAAGAGTCGGAGTCACAGACCCTTCAAAAAGCCAGCAGGGCCGGCATGGGACAACAAAAATGCCGCGCTCGGACAGGGCCGGGCGCGGCGGGGAAAATCAATGCAGACGAGGTAGGCTCAGTCCGCGTGGCGGCGGCGGAGCATGGCGGTGAAGGCCTGGACCTTCTCCTTGCGACGACGCTTCTCGCAGGGCTTCTCGTAGTAGCGCTTGGCGCGAACACCCTTGATGATGTTCTCGCGATCGAGCTTCTTCTTCATGCGACGGATCGCGCGATCGATGGGCTCGTTTTTACGGATTTTGATCTCGATGGACATGTCAGAACGGAAAGGTTTGCGGCGAAAGACGGTCACTAGGTCAAACCGGTCCCCCGCCGTCAACGGCTTTTTTGGGCCAACACAGTTTCCTCGAAAAACACCGTCGGTTTGCGCACTCAACGGCCAGTTGCCTCTGCCGGCAAACGCCACACCCGGGCGTCCACACCACCCCAAAATTTCGCATGCCCTGATGGGGCCTCGACACGCACACTGCGCACCTCAGCCCCACCCTCGCCCCTCATGTATGCAAGGAAATCGGCCTGAGTTTCGACTACCGGGCTGATCAAAAATCCCGATTCGGCCACCTTGGGCAGGAGACGATGGCGCAACTCACGCCCGCACGAATCCGCGATGACCAGCTCCAGCTGCGCCGGCTTGTAGAGCAGCGCGCGCAACCGCCCCAGCCACGAAGGACTCGCCGCGATTTGAAGCCAGAGCCGCCCGGATGCATCGACCGGGATCGTCTCGCCCAGCGCTGCACGGCGTTGCACCACCTCGCGACGTTCGCCGGTCACCACCCGTGGCACTGGACGCCGCTTGAGCAGAGCAAACCCACGTTCTTCCAGCCTGCATTCGAACAGCTCCGGCAACAACGCCCACAACAACGCTTCGTCCTGCGGTGCGAAACGCCCATCCACGCTCGATGTACGCCAGAGGATAAAATCCGCGCCTTTTGTGGAGCGCAACCAGTCGAGACTCAACTCCTGCAAGGATGGCAGATAGGCCGTGTACGCCTGAATCGTCGGACGCGGGCAATAGTTTAGCCCGTTCAGTAACAGGCTACCTTGATCAAAATTAAAACTGTCTATCGGTGCGGCCCCGACCTCCGACTGGACGGCAGGCAAGGCGGCAGCCTTGACCTCACGAGCGGTTCTCTCGTGCCAACCACTCAGAAACGCCCCCGGGGCCTGCAGCGTCCTCCAGCAGGAGCGCATCCGCCCCCACGTATTATGCGGCGTGCTCCACATCACATCCGGGAATGCAAGCCATGCGCCAAGCAGAGCGACTGGCACTACGATCTCAAAGCGGAACGGCCGACGCGACGCGCCAAGCCAACTCGGCAGTACACACCCTAGAAGCGCGGAAAACCAAAAGAACCCAAGCACATGCCCCGCGGCCCGTGTGAATCCATGTTTCCAGGAAAGCACCAACGCCGCACCCGCGAAAAGCGCGACCGCCCACTCCGTGAGGTACGCCCGCCACGCCAGCTGGCGCAGTCCCCAGACGAGTCCGCAACCGAGCAAACCCAGGACCGCAATCGCGCAAAAAAAGACACTGCGGGGCTCTTCCAGCGACATCGCCCAAGGATACCCGCCGCTCACCACGAGACTATTCGCCACATAGGCCGGCAGGTCCGCCAGAGACTGCCCCACCGCCATCCAGATGACGGCATAGCCAGCCAAGAATGCAGCAGAAAGACCGACCGCGCGGCGCCGCTCGCCGCGTGCCATAGCCGCACCCACCGCAATCGCCACGCCCACCGCCCCCACGATCAGGAACGTAAACTTCACCAACCCGAAGAACACCACGCCGGCCAGCGCGCACGCAGTCTTGGGCCAAGCAGCCGGCCGGATGAGCCCCCCCACGACATACGCGACCACCATGAACAGATAGACCCCATCGCTGAACATCCGCCCAAACCCGATAATGATCCACACAACCGCCATGCGCCGCCAAAGCGAAAGGCCCGAGATCATCCACAACATCAGCCCGCATAGGGCCAGCTTCCCGGCTGAGTCCCACACCAACCGCACCATCACCGTCTCGGGGATGGCATAGGGCAGATTGAGAAATGACAGAGGGCCACCTGTGAACACGACCTCGCGTCCAAACGCCCAGTGTTTCACCGCCGCCAGGCCCATCACCTGCTGCCACGACGAATCGAGCTCCGCGATGGGAGGCAGCGGGGCATCAAAAAGCACCGACCACGCCATCACTGCCAATATCACGTTCGGCACCCACCAATTTGCATCGAGCCAACCGAGCACCGACCGCACCCACCGTCCCCGTCCCAGCCACCATAGGCCAAGTACCCCGACCCAAATTCCACCGAGCGCCGCCCCAAGTGGAGAAACCCAGCCCCACTCAGAAACAGTTAGGTCCATGGGCGGCGTCAGCTCCCACTGAATGGACGGATCGTCGCCCGCCCCTACCGTGGAGAAACGCCAGCCGCCTTCCGCCATGCGCTCGATCGAGGCAATCTGATTAACCGGTTGCAATGCCCCGGGCACCGGCTCGCGCAGGACGCGTCCTCTACGATCCTGCACGACCACACGATCCAGCCTCACCGTACCCGCCGCATCGACCGGATCCAAACGCAACGCCTTGAGCCGCGCAGCCGGCAGAGGCACGGCATACTCGGCAGGCACCCCATCGGTACGGACGAGGGGCAACCGCACCGACGCGGACTCACTGTACCCGTCTCCCGTATCGAAATACACCTGAAAGGCATGTCCCGCCTCTGCGGCCATGACAACCCGCAGCACGCCCGAGGACGGCTCTGGCTGGCGGATCAGGTAGGCCGAAAACAACGCGGCAATCCAAAGGGCAATAGCCAGGCTTTTCCAAATGGAGGAGGGGCGCATCTGTCACCGTCATTAGCCGGACGGGCAAAGCCTGAGCAAGCGCATTGCTCTCACCTAACGACGCACGATGCGTCGCAGCGCCGCATCACGCCAGTGGCTTGTTGGAAAACGCGCCGCTCAACGAATCGTGCAATTTAAAGACGGCCTGCGCGTCTGGATGCCGCACGGGTGAGCGCCCGACCTCCTCCATAAAACGACAGGCGACAAATTCCGACGCAGGCGCGGCTGCAAGGCCAGGCGTTCTCGCTTGGAACAGCGCCTTGAGAGCCCCCATCACGCCGGACGGCGCAGCGGCCGCCGACGCTTCGCAACGCCACGGTTTGGGCGTCAGGCGCGCACGAAAACACTTCTGCACCCGGCAAAGCACCCGATAGCGTTTGTCTGAAAGCAGCAGCTCCATCAGTTCCTGCGTCTCCGCCGCCGTGGGGTCGAACAGCCGGCTCGTGCAAAGATACCGCAACCCGGCCTTGGTGGCATAAACTCGGAAATGCAGGTCGCTGCGCGCCGCGCACACACGACCGAGAGCCTCGACCGCCTGCCGCTTTTCCACGATCACCTCGTCCACGGTGTTACTCGTGTCGTCCGTCGTATCGACGTCCACGAACATGACATTATAGGCGTTGAGGACCGTGGCTCCGTAGGCATTGCGCGTCAGTCGGGCGAGCTCGCGCCCGGCATCGTCGGCTGCAGGCAGGCGCTGCACGACGGGCTCCACCACCGTGCGTTCCGGGTACGGATAGCGGTCCAACATGTGCCGGATGGGTTGCCCATCGGCTGCAAGCTCGCACCGGCGGTGCGCGACCTGCCGGGCCTGCTCCCGGGCATCGGCTTCGCTGACCGCCGAAGCGGCAGTCGCTCCGCGAAAGATTTTTTTGCCCGCACGCTCGAAGCAGGAGACGGCATGGGCGGTGAATCGTGGCGAGGCGGGTAACTCTTCCGGAGGCTGCATCGGATGGGGCGTGGTTCAACCCCGAGTGTGCCGCGCACGGCGCCACACGCCAGCCTCCTTCTGCAAGTAAGCTGTGAAATTACGCCCCGTTAGCCCAATGCGGGGGCCTACCAGACGAGCAAGCCGCCCGCAAACGTCAGCCCGGCTCCTACGCTGCAGAAGATGATGCGATCACCCGGATGGAAAATCCCCTCTTCCGCCGCCCAGCCCAGTGCCATCGAAACAGAGGCCGCGCTGGTGTTACCATACTTGGAAATCGTCATGACGAACTTCTCGTATGGGATGCCGACGCGCTTGCTCACGGCCTTCAAAATGCGCTCGTTGGCCTGATGCGGAACCACCCAGCCGACCTGGTCGGGGGTCAAACCGTGCTGCTTCATCGTGACCTCGATCTTGTCGGCAAAAGCCTTGACCGCGGCCTTGAAGACGGCACCGCCGTCCATCTGAAGATAAAAGTGGTCGCGGTCGGAACCGGACGGATGAGGCACCGGACGCAGGGCCCCGCCGCCTGTGCGCTGGATCGCATCGTAGGCATTGGCATCACCCGAGAGCGACATGCGGTGCAGGCGGTGCCCGCCGGCATCGCTCGTCAGGACCGCAGCGCCAGACCCGTCGCCAAACAAGAATGCCGTCTCCTTGTCCTTGGGGTTGGTGATGCGCGAAAGCAGTTCGGCCGTGACAACGAGTATCCGTTTCCCGGTGCCCCCGCGGATGAAGGCGCGCCCCACTTCGAGAGCATAGAGCCAGCCTGCGCAAGCCGCGTTGAGATCGAAGGCGAGCGCATGCGGGGCCCCGATCTGACGGGCCAGACGGCTCGCCATCGAGGGCACTGGCTGGTCGGGGATCAGGGTAGCCATGATCACGCCATCCAGCGAGTCGGCGGTGATGCCGGCCTGCTTGAGCGCGTGTTGCACGGCCACGACTGCGAGATCGGTCGCCGACTCGTTTTCTCCGGCGTACCGGCGCTCACGGATGCCGGTGAGCTTGAAAATCTCCTCCTCGGTGCGGTCGGGAAAGTTTTTCAGAATCTCGCCCGTGGACATCACGTTTTTCGGCACGGCAAAGCCAACGCCGGCGATGCACACAGTGTCGTCGCCCGCGGGCGCGACTACAGGAGCGGCAGGGGCCGCAATCGCAGCGGGGGCAGGCACCGTTTTGTGTTGCTCAAGATAACGAGCTACATCGTCACCCGAGACACGACCACCGGGGCCCGTGGCCCCAATGTCCGTGATTTTCGCAGGGTCGAGGCCGGCCTCTTGAGCAAGCTTCGTGGCCCGGGGCGTCCACTGCAGGCCAACGGGTGCGGCGGGGGCCGCGGCAGGGGCGGGCATCGGCGAGGAAGTGGCCGTGGCAGCCGAAGCCGCCGCGAGCAGATGGCGCTGGCTCACATCGGTCGTCTCCATGCGCAACAGCGCGGTGCCGCTTGGCACGATGTCGCCGGCGCGGCATTTCCATTCGATCACGCGGCCGGCGCAGGGCGCCTCGAATTCGAAGACGGATTTGTCGCTCTCGAGTTCGGCCAGTTTCGCCCCTTTCGCCACCGTCGTGCCAGCCGTCACCTTGATATCGATCACGGTGAGTTCATTAACGGTCGCGCCCATGGAGGGCACCGGGACGTCGATCAGAAACGATTCCATGCTACGGGTAATTGAATGGGTGTTTGTGTGTACCGAAACGGGTGCGGTCAACGCCAAGTCGGAACAGCGGGGTGGACGTGGCCTAGGCGCGTGCCGCGCGCCAGATGGCGAGGCAACGGGTGAGCAATGCGGAGAGCTCCGCGAGCGGCACCATGTTGGGGCCATCGCTGATCGCTTCCGCCGGGTTGGGATGCGTCTCAAGAAAAAGTCCATCGGCCCCTGCCGCGAGTGCAGCCTGTGCCAGCGGTGGGACAAATTCGCGTTGTCCGCCACTCTTGCCGCCCGCCGCGCCAGGTAGCTGCACGCTGTGCGTGGCGTCGAAAACCGTGGGGGCTCCGTTCGCCCGCATGATCGAGAACGAGCGCATGTCCACGACCAGATTTTGATAACCAAAGGTCGTGCCGCGCTCGGTCTGCCAGATCTCCGTCGCGCCACCGTCGCGCAATTTTCCGGTGACAAACTGCATTTCCTGGGGAGAGAGGAACTGGCCCTTCTTCACGTTGACCGTGCGGCCGCTCCTGGCAGCGGCGAGCAGCAGATCCGTCTGCCGGCAGAGGAACGCCGGTATCTGGATGATATCGCACACGCGGGCCACCGGATCGATCTGCGAGGCATCATGCACATCGGTCAAAACGGGAAAGCCGTACTCGCGCTTGATCAGGGCGAGCAGGCGCAAGCCCTCGTCGATGCCGGTGCCACGATCTCCGGCGAGCGAGGTGCGGTTGGCTTTGTCGAACGAGCCCTTGAACACGAGGTTCAGCTCGGGATGCGCGTTGCGGATTTTGGTCAGCTCGGCGGCAACCGTGCGGCAGACCGACTCGTTTTCCAACGAGCAGGGACCGGCGATGACAAGGAGTGAGCCTGGTCGGAAGATCATATGCGGAAGACGAAGCGCAGCGGGCGTATGCCGGGGCGCTTACTTTTTGGCCTTCCGGGCGGCCGGTTTGCGACGTGAGGCAGACTTGGCCGCCGGGCGGCGTTTACCCTGCTGGGAAATCGCGGCGGCGACAAATGCGGCAAACAACGGGTGTGCGTGATTCGGCTTGGACTGGAATTCCGGATGGAACTGCACCGCGACGAACCACGGATGGTCCTTCAGTTCGACGATCTCGACCAGATTGCGCTTCGGGTTGCGTCCACTGACGACCAGCCCGGCACGCTGGATGAGATCGACGTAGGCGTTGTTGACCTCGAAGCGATGGCGGTGGCGCTCGCGAATGGTGGATGCCTTGTAGGCACGGGCCGCGAGGGTGCCAGGCTTGAGCGCGCAGTCATAGCTGCCCAGGCGCATGGTCGCACCTTTGTCGACCACGCCCTTTTGGTCCTCCATCATGTGGATGACAGGATGAGGCGACTTGGAATCGAACTCCACGCTATTGGCCCCCTTCAAGCCGAGGACATGCCGCGCAAATTCGATCACCGCGATCTGAAGGCCGAGGCACAGGCCGTAGTAGGGGACCTGGTTTTCTCGGGCGAACCGGGCAGCCGCGATCTTGCCCTCCGTGCCACGATCACCAAAACCGCCCGGGACGAGGATGCCATCGAGGCCCTTCAAGAGCGACAGCCCGCCCTTCTTCTCAAGGTCCTCGGCATCGATGCGCCGGATGTCGATCTGGCAATTATTGGCGATGCCCGCATGCGTGACTGACTCGTAAACAGACTTATAGGCATCCTGAAGCTCGATATACTTGCCGACGACGCCGATGGTGACGGTGTGGACGGGATTCTTGATGCGCTTCACGATGTCCACCCAAACATTTTTCTTCGGCGGAGGCAGATTGAGCCCGAAGAGCTCGTACACGAGCGAGTCCAAGCCTTCTTTTTGCAACTGGAGGGGAAGTTCGTAGATCGAAGAGTCCACGTCGCGGCACTCGATCACCGCCTTCGTCGGCACGTTGCAGAACATCGAAATCTTGTCGCGCAGGCCATGGTCGAGCGGGTGGTCGCAGCGGCACACCACGATATGTGGCTGGATACCGATCTCGCGAAGCTTGGCCACCGACTGCTGCGTGGGCTTCGTCTTCAATTCGCCCGCCGCCGCCAAGAAAGGCACAAGCGTCACGTGCAGGAAAATCACGTCCCGAGGCCCGACCTCCAGGGCAAACTGGCGCATCGCTTCCAGAAAGGGCAGTCCCTCGATGTCTCCCGTCGTGCCACCAATCTCGGTGATCAGCACATCGACATCTTTGCCACCCGCATGGATGCGCTGCTTGATCTCGTTGGTCACATGAGGGATGACCTGCACCGTCTTTCCAAGATAGTCGCCGCGACGCTCTTTCTGGATCACCGTCTCATACACTTGGCCCGAAGTCAGGTTGTTCAAGCGGGACAGGCGCCCACTTGTGAATCGCTCATAGTGGCCGAGATCGAGATCGGTCTCCGCACCATCCTCGAGTACATACACCTCGCCATGCTGAAAGGGGCTCATCGTGCCCGGATCGACATTGAGGTAGGGATCGAACTTCTGGATGCGGACTTTCAGTCCACGCATCTCCAAAAGCGCTCCAAGCGCAGCCGCCGTCAGGCCTTTGCCCAAGGAGGATACCACACCACCCGTGACGAAGATATATTTCATCGCATGGGGTAAATCGTCCGGAAACACGGCGCGCAAGAAAAAGCACGGACCAATGGGCACACAAAGAAGTTGCCCCACTCATAAAGCCCCAGCCAACTGGCAGCATGGCACCCAAACCCCAACTCCTCAGCTGGCTCACCTGCGACGCCGTGCACGTCGACCCCGCCACTGGCAAACACACGATCCTCGGGGTCTTTTCGAGCATCCGGGCCACACAATTCCCAGTCGTCCACCCCACGATGACATGGTTTCTCTCCGTGGCAGGCTGCACCACCGGAGACCACCGACTCCAAATCTCCATGGGGCCGACGGCAACCTCGACAAAGGAACTGCTCTCCCGCCCATTCTCATCTCAAGGGCCCCAGCACCGCATCAATCTGGTTAGCGAAATCCGCGGTCTTTCATTTCCACAAGCAGGCGACTACGTGCTCATCATCAAAATCGACGACGCCCCCCTCCTCGCGACCACCCTGTCCGTCACCACCTGATCCTTTTTATCGAACATGCCCACTCCCACCTATCCGCGAACTGCACGCCCCGCTCTCATTGTCGGCTCCGTTGCCATCGACTCGGTCGCCACGCCCTTTGCCCAGAGCGACAACATTCTCGGCGGAGCGGCCAGCTACGCCTCGATCGCCGCCAGCTATTTTGCCCCCACACGATTGGTCGGCGTCGTCGGCGCGGACTTTCCTGCAGCCTTTCTTAAGCGTTTAAAAAAACACGGTATCGACACCCAAGGCCTCCAGATAGACCCAGCGGGGAAAACGTTTTACTGGTCTGGCCGCTACCGGGAGAACTTCGAAGGCCGCGACACCCTCACGATCCAACTCAACGTCTTCGACAAATTTTCGCCGGAGCTTCCCTCGAATTATAAAGGCACGCCCTTCGTCATGCTTGGGGCCATCCAGCCCGCGCTCCAAAACCACGTCATCGATCAGCTCACGAAAGAGAAACAGCACAAACCTTTCATCCTCGCCGATACATTCGATCTTTGGATCCATACCACCCGCCCAGACTTGGAGCGCTTGTTAAAACGCGTGGATCTATTCGTGATTAACGAAGAAGAGTCGCAACTCCTGACAGGCGAGCGCAACCCCGCCATCGCCGCCGGCAAACTACGCAAGATGGGGCCGCGCATCATCGTGATCAAGAAAGGTGGCCACGGCTCGCTCCTCTTCCACCCCGACGGCAACTTCGCCATCCCCGCCTATCCCGTCACTAAATTCATCGATCCAACAGGTGCGGGTGATAGTTATGCCGGAGCGCTTATCGGATATCT
>MWDT01000047.1 GCA_002070825.1 Verrucomicrobia bacterium ADurb.Bin122 | reverse complement strand
GCCGATGATGGCCTCGTCGAAGAGCTTGTGGGGCGTCATGTAGACGAGGTTGATCTTGTAGGTGCGGCCGGGCTCTGGCCGGGCTTGCGCCGTGGCTTTCGCGGGGGTGGTCGGGCCTTTGGCGTGGGCGAGGTGCTCGGGCGTGGCGGTCCAGTGTGAGGAAAACGCGGCGAGCGCGTCGCGGTTGAGGGTGAGCAGCTCGGGCACGACGTTTTCGACGCCGATGGTGCGCGGGTCGGTGCCGCGGAGGAGCTTGGCGGAGAGGGCACCGATGGTGCGTCCGACATCGGGATACGAGGCGCCGAGGCTGAAGAGTGCGCCGCGGGCGGTGTCGGTGGGGTCGTTGGTGAAGACGGGGACGCCGGCGGCTTTGGCGATGGAGATGATGGAGCCGGCGGAGGAGTTGACGACGGTGTCGCCGCCGATCCAGACGGCCTCGACGTCACGTGCGAGCACGGAGCGGAAGGCTTCGGGGACTTCGGAGGTGTTGCCGGCGTTGGCCTCGACGAGCTCGATGCCGAGCTCGGAGCAGATGGCGCGGGCCTTGAGCACGCAGGCTTCGGAGTTGTGCTCGGTGGGGTTCCAGACGGCGCCGACGCGGCGGAGCTTGGGGTTCATCTGCCGGGCGATGCGGAAGATATTCGTGACGGGTTGGAAGGTGCCGATGCCGACGAGGTGGGCGGGATGCTGGTCGGGGGCGGGGCCGGTGATGCCGACGCCGGAGCCGTAGGGGTCGGTCACGGTGCCGAAGACGTGCGGGGTTTTACCGTCGCGGTTGGCGGAGGCCATGACCTGAAGGGCGGGGGTGCTGATGGTGACGATCTGGTCGTAGCCGCCGGCGGCGAGATCCTTGGCGATGGCGGTGGCGGTGGCGTAGTCGCCGGAGGCGTTGAAGCGGACCAGCTCGATGGTTTTCCCCTCGACGAAGCCGGCCTCGGCCAGGCCTTCGACGACGCCCTTGGTGGAGTCGTCGAGCAGGGCGGTGGAGGTGAACTGGAAGAGGGCGACGCGCGGGAGGTGCGCGGGGGCCTGTGGCTTTTTCTGGCGGCGGCCGAGGTCGGAGCAGAGGAGGATGCCGGAGGCGGCGGCGATGAGCGCGAGGCCCAGCCAGAGGTGTTTGAGGCTGCGGAGCATGGTCTAGGAGAGAGGGTGCGAGTCGGGCGCGGAGAGGCGCGCGGTGAGGGTGAGGATGTTGCGGTCGCCCTGGCGGCGGTAGGTCATGCCGGCCATGGTGCGCCGGATGAAGTGGATGCCGAGGCCGCCGATTTTGCGCTGGTCGATGCCGGCGGTGGTGTCGGCGAGGGCCTGCGCGGTGGGATCGAAGGGGCGGCCGTCGTCCTCGATTTCGAGGCGGAGCAGCTCGCCCTCGTGCCAGAGGCGGAAGAGGATGGGGTGCTCGGCGGAGTCGGTGAACGCGTACGAGACGACGTTCACGAACCATTCTTCGAGGGCGAGGTTGAGATTGATGACGAAGGGGGCGGGCCAGCCGGAGCGTTCGCCGATGGTTTCGAGCCAGCCGACGAGGTGGGTGAGATCTTCGCGGCGGTTTTTGAGCGCGAGCTCGGCGTCGGGGGCTCGGGTGGGGGTGATGGGCTGTGCGTCGGGATAGCTGACGACGCGCATGGCGAGCAGGGTGATGTCGTCGGATTGCTCGGCGCCGTCGGCGTGGGTGTGGACGGCGGCGACGATCTTTTCGACGAGGGGTTTCATGCGCTGGGTGCGCTCGCGGCCGGCGAGGTCGACGAGGCGGGGCTCGTCGAACATGACGTTGGCGGGGTTCATGGCCTCGGTGACGCCGTCGGTGTAGAGGAGGAGGACGTCGCTGCCGGAGAGGCGGACGGCCTGGCTGACGTAGCGGCTGCCGGGCATGGCGGCGAGGGCGGGGCCGGGTTTACTGCGGAGGATGTCGACGGAGCCGGAGGCTCGGAGGATGAGGGGCGGGTTGTGGCCGGCGTTGGCGTAGGTGAGGTCTCCGGTGCGCAGGTTGAGCACGCCGCAGAAGGCGGTGATGAACATGCAGGTGTCGTTGTGTTCGGAGAGCTCGTTGTTGACCATGACGAGGGCGCGCGCGGGATCTCGGACGGCCTGGATGGTGGACTTCAGGAGCGTCTTGCCGACTGCCATGAGGAGCGAGGCGGGTACGCCCTTGCCGGAGACATCGCCGATGGCGACGTAGAGGTGGTCGGGGTCGAGGAGGGCGAAGTCGTAGAGGTCGCCGCCGACTTCGCGTGCGGGCTCGAGGCAGGCGAAGAGGTCGAGGTCCTGGCGTTGGGGGAATGGGGGGAAGAGCTTGGGGACGATGCCGAGCTGGATCTGGTGGGCGATCGCGAGCTCGCTGGCGATTTTCTCCTTGGCGGCGGTGGTGGAGGTGAGGCGGGCGATGTAGTCGCGCAGCTCGGTGCGCATCGCGGCGAAGCTTTCGGTGAGGCGGCCGACCTCGTCGCGGCGGCGGACGGGCGGGAGCGGGGTGTCGAATTGGCCGGTGGCGAGCTGGTTGGCGGCGACGGCAAGGCGGCGCAGGGGCGAGGCGAGTGAGTAGGCGACGATGAGCGCGGCGATGAGCAGAAGCACGAGGCCGGTGGCGCCGACGATGAGGTTGATCTCGGTCTGCCGGCGCGAGGCGGCGAGCATCTGATCCTCGGGGACGATGACGCCCATGGCCCAGCCGATGGAGGGGACGGGGCGGTGATTGATGTAGGCGCGGGCGCCGTCGAGGGGGCGGTTGTAGAATCGCTGGCCGGGCTCGTTGCGAAGCATGCTCCAACCGAGGCTTTTCAACTCGGCAACGGCTTCGGGGGTGGCGAGGGTTTCGGCGAGGCTGAAGACGGTCTCGCGCATCTCGACCTTGGGGTCGGGGTGGTTGATGAAGATGCCCTGGGTGGAGAGGAGGACGACGGAGCTGCCCCGGTCGAGGGGAAGGCGTTGGAGGAGCTGGCGGAGCCAGGCGAGGGGGAGGTCGCCGGTGATGACGGCGACGACGCGGCCTTCTTGGAGGATGGGGACCGCGTAGGTGATCATGCGGGCCTGGGCGACGGGGTCGTAGTAGGGCTCGCTCCAGACTGGGCGGCGGAGGTAGTAGGGGAGGTAGAACCAGTCTTCGATGTAGTCGAGCTCGGGGCGGTTGCGCTCGGTGACTTGGACGGCTCCGTTGCGGCGGAGTCCGTAGAGAGTGCGGTAGTCGGTGCCCGTCTCGGTCGTGGGGATGGCGACGGCCATGCCGAAGAGTTGGGGCTGGGCCTGGAGGGTGGCTTCGATGAGGGCGGTGACGGAGGCGCGGTTGTTGGGGCCGAGCGCCCAGGCGGTGGCGGTGGAGCGCACGGCGACTTCGGCGCGGCTGATTTCGGCGTCGATGTGGTTGGCGGCGGCGAGGGCGAGGGCGTCGCTGCGCGCGAGTTGTTGCTCAAGGATGAGGCGTCGCTGGGCGAAGTGGCTGAACGCGAGGATGGCGAGCAGGACGAGGCCGGCGCCGCCGAGGATCAGCGCGGTGAGGCGCCAGACGAGAGAGGTTTCACGGTGCGACATGGCGGGCCTCCGGGGTGGTGAATTCTTCGAAGGTGGGTTCGATGGGGAGGGAGCTGTGACGCTTGATGAGTTTCAGGGTCTCGGCGAAGGCCTGCGGGGAGAGTTTGCCGAGGCTCCAGGGGCTGTTTTCGGCGGGGAAGATCGAGTCGAGGATTTCGCCGAGCATCCAGCGCATGTGGGGGCGGTTGGTGGGGAGGTTGTCCTGCTCGACGTAGCGCATGACGACGTCGAGGGTTTCCTCGGGGTGCGCGCGGGCGTAACGCCAGCCTTCGAGGGAGGCTTTGACGAAGGCGGCGCATTTCTCGGGCTGTTCCTGCCAGGTGCGTTCGAGGGTGTAGAGGCCGTCTTCGGGGAGGGTGACGCCGTGCTCCCAGAGGTTGAAAATGACGATGTCGTCGGGGTGGACGCCGTGCTGGATGAGGCGGTGGTACTCGTTGTAGCGCATGACGGCGCAGGCATCGACGCCGTGGTGGAAGAATAGGGAGAGTGCGTAGTACTGCGGGAGGATGTCGGGCTCGATCTTCTGGACGTCGAAGCAGGCGAGGTAGGGCAGGCGGAGGTCGGCTTCCCAGATGCTGACGGGGTGGCCGTCGAGGTCGGAGAGTTCTTTGATGGTGGTGGAGGGCTCGCTGGGGGGGCGCTTCCAGGCGACGAGGGAGAAGTTGCTGCGGTTGACGATCTGGCTGAGGAGGACGAGGGGGCGGCCGTTGGCGCGTCGTTCGAGGGCCGAGGCGAGCATGGCGACGCAGAACTCGGTGCGGCCGCGGGCGAGCTCGTCGGCAGGGCGCACATCCGGCCCGCCGCGGCGGAGGGTGACGTCGAGGCCTTCGCGCCGGTAGAAGCCGCGTTCGAGGGCCATGTAGTATCCGGCGAACTGGGCCTGGTGGTGCCAGAGCAGGACGAGGGCGGTGGGCTTGAGCTCGGCGGGCGGCGTGTTTGCCGGAGCCTGAGTGGCGGGGGCCTCGGCGCGGAGGGTGAGGGCCAGCACCAGGCCGCAACACGCGAGGCTGGCCCGGTTGAGCAGAGCGTGGAGCGGGCTCATGGGGCGTTAGTCTGCGACGGACGCCAGATCGTCGGTGAGGCCGAGGCAGGCATCGAGCCCGCTGTCGCAGAGGATGCGGCGGACGGTCGGCGTGGGCAGGGCGATGGCAAAGTGTCCGTCGGGGCTGCTACCGGTGCGTTTGGCGAGCACGAGCAGGACGCGTATGCCCGCGCTGCTGAGGTAGTCGACGCCGTGGAGGTCGAGGACGAGGTGTTTCTCGTCGCCGAGGTGGGTGAGCACGGTTTGCAGGGTCTCGTCTGCGGAGAGGGCGTCGAGACGACCGTTGAGCGAGATGACAAGGGCGCGGGGATGGCGGACGGCTGAGATTTGCATACGGAAAAGAGATGGGGCGGCGCGGGCGCGCGAGACGGGGCGGCGGAGATATCGGATCGCTTGGGGCGCTAAGACAGGCGCTCGGACCGGTTTTGGCAAGTGTTGCGCGGCGTCATCGCCAAGTCGTGACGAACGACTTGGCGATGGCGGCGTGGCCGGCCTGTTCAGGCCAGGTGGCGGGCGGCGCGCCGGTGGAGTGCGACAGCCAGCAGGAACATGCCTCCGCCGAGCGTCATCAAGGCGACCATGTTGACCGACATCGTGAAAGCCGAGCCCCAGACGAGGGGTGCGATGGAGGCGGTGACAACGGCATTGCCTGCGCTTTGCACAAAGCCCTGGCACGAGGCAGCGAGTCCGCGTCGCTGGGGCAGCAGGTCGAGCGCCATCAGGGTGAGGCTGGGCATCGCGAGCGAGGTGCCCACACTGTAAATGGCCAGCGGCAGGACGCTCCATGGCGTCATCGGCGGGAAAAACGCATGGAAAAGGAGGTTGGCCAGCGCCGCGCCCGCCATGATTGCGTAGGAAAGCGCCACCGTTTTGCGGTTGCTCAGGTGCCCCGCGAGTCGGCTCGACAGATAGGCGCCGATCAGAAATCCGCACGTGATCGGGCCAAACAGCCACAGGAAACTCGTCTCGTTCAGGTGCAGTTGCCCGATCACAAAGGCCGGCGCCGAGACGATGTAGGTAAACGTGGCGGAAAAGTTGAGCGTGATCGCCAGGACTAGCGCCACAAATGGCCCCGAGCGGATCGCTTCCCAGTAGCCTTGTGCGAGTGGCTTCGGGTGAAAGGGCTGACGCTTTTCCGGCGGCAGCGTCTCCGGCAGCTCTTTGCAACACCACCAGCACAGCAGCGCGGAGAACAGCGCGAGAAATGCGAAGACCGACCGCCAGCCAAACCACACGTGCAGCCAGCCGCCCACCACCGGGCCGAGCGCCGGCGCGACCGCAAACATGATGGCCACCTGCCCCATCATCCGGCGCGCCTCCGTCCCGTCGAAGATATCGCGCACCACGGCGCGTCCGATGATCATGCCCGCGCCCGCTGACATGCCCTGCAATGCACGAAACAGCATGAGGGACTCGACGCTCCACGCGCACATGCAGCCCACCGAAGCGAGGGCAAACATCGCCAGCAGCACGATCGTCACCCGTCGCCGGCCGAGCGCGTCGGAGATCGCACCATGCCACAGCGTCATCGCGGCAAACGGCACCATGTAGGCCGTTAGCGTCTGCTGCACGAGCAGCTGCGACGCCCCGAACTCGACCCCGATCTCTTGAAACGAGGGCAGGTAGGTATCGGTCGAAAACGGCCCGAGTGCCGCCAGTGCGGCGAGGAGGAGCGCCAGGTGCCCGTGATGGCGGGCCTGGGAGGGCGCGGGCGCCCCCGGAGATGATGAAGTCGCGTGCAAGACCCGCGAGTAAACCCACCCCCGTGCCCTCCGCGCAAGCCCGCACCCGGTCGTACGGCTACGCATAGGCAGCGTACCACGTGTCCCCCTCCGCTGGGTTTCCTCTCCCATTTGGCCGGGAAAATGTTTTTCTCGGTGCGATGTTACCCCGTGGTCTTCGCGTTTCGCCCGTCGTCGCGTGTGCCTGTCTGCTCTTTGCCGGCACCGTCGCCCTGTACCTGCGCTCGCTCGGCTGCGGGTTCAGCAACTACGACGACCCGCGGTACATCCTCGAAAACGCCGCGATCCAGTCCGGATTCAATGCCGAGAGCCTGCGCTGGGCTTTCACCCAACATGACGATTTTTGGAACCCGCTCGTGCGCCTCTCGCACATCCTCGATGTCGAGCTCTTCGGGATGCAGGCGTACGGACACCACCTCCAGAGCATCCTCTGGCACGCGCTCAACGCCGTGCTCGCCTTCCTGCTGCTCCGCCGTCTGACCGGGGCGCTGTGGACGAGTGCCTTTTGCGCGGCCCTTTTTGCCTGGCATCCGCTGCGTGTGGAGTCGGTCTCCTGGATCAGCGAGCGCAAGGATGTCGTGAGCGTGTGCTTCGGCCTGCTCACGCTGCTGGCGTACGCCGCCTATGCCGGACGGCGCGCCGCCAGCCTGACCGCGTGGCGCCACTACGCGCTGGCGCTGCTCGCGTTTGCCGGCGCACTGCTTTCGAAGTCCAGCATGGTGGCACTGCCGGGTCTGCTTTTCCTGCTCGATTACTGGCCGCTCCGGCGCTGGCCGTTTGCGCCGGCCCTGCCCGAGAACCTCAAGACACCGGCCGAGCCGACGGCGCGGCTCGTGGTGGAGAAGCTCCCGTTTGCGGCGCTGGCGGGCGTCTTCGTGTGGATCACCCTTTACGCGCAGCAGTCCTCGGAAAACTTCACGCTGGAGCTCCCGCTGGGCGCCCGTGTGGCCAACGCAGTCGTCTCGCTCCCGCGCTATGTCGGGAAATTTTTCTGGCCGTTCGATCTCTCCACCACCTACGCGCATCCCATCTGGTGGCCGGTCCCGGTGTTGGTGGCCGCGGTCGTCTGTGTAGGCGCGACCATCCTCGTCGCCTGGAAGTTGCGCCGCACGCAGCCATGGATCGCCGTCGGGTGTCTCTGGTTTGTCGGGATGTTGCTGCCCATGATCGGGCTGGTGCAGGTCGGCTTCCAGTCGATCGCCGAACGGTACACATACTTTGCGATCCTCGGCTGGCAGATCGCCCTGCTCTGGAGCCTGCGCGAAAGCCTCGCACCACGCCTGCCCCGCCGGCTGTGTGCGGTCGCGGCGGCGCTGGTGCTCATCGCCTGCGGTGTGCGCACATGGGATCAGCAGCGCCACTGGCACGACCCGATCTCGCTCAGCCGGCAGGCCGTGGCGGCCGATCCGGACAACGCCCTCGCACACGCGTTTCTCGCATACACGTATGCGACCAGTGGTCTGCGCGTGGAGGCCCGCGCCGAGTGCGAGCGCGCCCTCGCTCTCGATCCGAGGAACAAGGTTGCACTCCAGACGCTCGCCGGCATCGAGGCGGCCGAGAATCGGGTGGAGGCCGCGCTGGCCTGCTACCGCGCCCTGATCTCGCAGGGCGGCGAACTCTCCGTGCAGACACTCGAATTTGCCAACTACCTGTATGCCCTCCGGCGTTTCGAGGAGGCTGAGCCGCTTTATCGCAACCTCGCCGGCCATCCGAAACAGGGGGGCCTTGCCGCACTCGGACTTGCCCTCGTCGCCGATGAGCTCGCCGGCGGAGATGGCCAGACTGCAATCGCGCCGCTGCTCGCCGCGCACGCACGGCACCCCGACTGCGTGCCCCTGCTCGAAAATCTCGCCGGGTTGCTCACCGTGAACGGCCGTCGCGAAGAGGCGTCTGCGCTCTTCGCCCGTGCCGTCGAGCGTAGCCCCAGTTCGGCGGAGCTCGCCAGGGCGCATGCCACATTCTTGCGGGCCAACGGACGCCTGGCCGAGGCGCTGGCCGAACTCGACCGCGCGATCCTGCGTCGCCCGTACGATTCGGCGCTGCGGCACACTCGCGCCAGCCTCTTGGCCGACATGGGGCGACGCGAAGAGGCGCTCGCGGCCTGCCTGGCCATCGTGAAGGAGAATCCCGGCTACGCGCCGGCGGCCCTTGAGGCCGGCGCACTTTACGAACAGCGTGGCGAGCCGGCGCAGGCTGCGTCGCTCTACCGGCAGGCGGTCGCCGCACGCGCCGCGTATGTCCCCGCGCAGCTCGCGCTCGCCCGCCTGGCGGAGAGCCAGGGACGCCTCGCCGAGGCGGATGCCGCCTTTGAAGCGGCGCTGGCGGCCGAGCCGTCCAATCCGAGCCTGCATCGCCGCTACGCCGAGGTGCTCGCGCGGCGACGGAGTTTTGCCGCCGCGTTGCCGCACTATCGCCGCGCCGTGGAGCTGGCGCCCGACGATGCCGCCAGCCGCGCCGGCTATGGCTATATGCTGGTCGTGACCGGCAACCGTGCCGAGGCGGTGGCCCAGTGGGAGGCGGCCCTGCGCCTCCAGCCCGATTTCCCCGGCCTTCGCGCTCAACTCCAGAAACTCCGCAGCCGCGCCCGCTGAGCTGCGGGTGCCGTCCAGCAAACCGAGGCAATCGGTGGCGAGACCGCTGAGATTTCGCGTGCAAGATGTTTGCCCGGGACGCGGGGGCCGGTATGTTTGTGCCGCTTCATCCCAGCGTTTCCCCATGAATGTCGATCTCGCCGCCCAAAGGGCAATGGACCATCTCGCCAAGGTTGGTTTCGACCACCTTTCCGAATCCGAGCGCATCCTCGCCGCCGTGTGGCAGTTTGCGGCAGGTGTTTCCAACAATGGCTTTGCCGGCTACTACACCAGTCGGTGGGCCGATCTCGCGTTCTACGTGCCTGCGGCCCTGCAACAAATCGGCGCCGCGGGGCTGGCAGAAATCGACCGCCAGGCCAACGCCCTGTTTGGTCCCGACGGACCGTCGCCCGAGTGCAAGGTGCGCGCCAGCCAGCTCCAGCAGCTCGGCGGGGCAGTGCAGCGCAAATTGGCCGCACTGGACGACCGCTATTTCGACATCAAAGAGGACGTGGACGAGCTCCTCGGGACCTGGTTCCGCCGTCTCTCTGCCGCCGGCTCGCGCTGATGTTTTGCGCCGCCGTGCGCGGCGTGTGCCCCCTCAGCCCATGAGGGGGGAAGTTCAGACGGTATTTCACATTCTGCACCCTGCGTCAGGGGGATTAACTCTTTGGCGGATTTCGACTTCTTGCTCGTCACACGAGAGTGCCGGCGCTTTGTTCGCCGCATGATCGTGTGCTTCTCCAGCAAGCATTTGGCCAGCGGTTTAGCCTGCCCGCCGTCCGGCGCGGCTTGATTTGATCCATGTCCGCGCGTCGCCACAGGTCATCCGAAGCCACCGCTCCGCACCGTCGGGCGGTCGCGAAACGGACTCCTGCGGACGCTCCATTAGGTGGCTACGATGCATTTGTCGCCGAGTTGAAGACCCGCATTGCCGCCGCCCGCGTCTCGGTCGCGCGGCATGTGAACTCGGAATTGGTTAACCTCTATTGGGACATCGGCCAATCCATCGTCGAAAAACAATCCGCCGAGGGATGGGGGGAGTCGGTTGTCGAACGCCTCTCTCTCGATTTGCGTCTAGCCTTTCCGCAGGCGCGGGGCTTTTCCGCCCGCAACCTCTGGGATATGCGCCGATTCTACGCCGCTTATTCCGCCGCGCACTTTCTGCGACAACTTGCCGCAGAACCCTCGCATAGGCGGCAAGGCACGTCCGATCAACTTCTGCGGCAGCTTGTCGCAGAAATCCCCTGGGGCCATCACCTGCTCGTTCTCAACAAGGCCGAACACCCCGCTGCCCGTTTCTATTACCTCCAAGCCACGGCTCGCTTCGGCTGGAGCCGTGCCGTACTGCTCAACCAGATCAAAGCCCGCGCCTACGAGCGCACGCTCGCGGAAGGCAAAACCCACAACTTCCCCGCGACGTTGCCGGCAGCCCTCACGGAGCAAGCCGAGGAAGCACTCAAGTCCAGTTACAGCCTCGAATTCCTCGGCATCCACCGCGAGGTAAAGGAGCGCGACCTGGAGAATCGCCTTATCGCGGAGGTGCAGCGCTTCATCTTGGAACTGGGCTACGGTTTTTGCTTCATCGGCCGCCAGCACCGGCTCGTCCTCGGCGAGAAGGAGTATTTCGTCGATCTGCTCTTTTACCACCGCTTCCTCAAGGCGCTT
>MWDT01000046.1 GCA_002070825.1 Verrucomicrobia bacterium ADurb.Bin122 | reverse complement strand
TGGAGCGCGGCGACGCCGAGCGTGGTGGCGTCGTGGAGAATTTTGCGTGCGGTCTGCGGGCGCGGCAGGCCGAGGATCAGCGTGATCGGCGCGAGCGGCGGCGGCGGGTTGCTCCAGTCGAAATGGAGCGTGAGGACATCGGCGGCGAGGGCGACGAGTGTGCCTTTGCCGCGGGGACCGTCGACGAGGCCGGCGTCGAAGGAATCGCCTTCGCGCCGGTGCAGGATTTCAAGCAGGTGCTGTGCGCGGGCGTCGGTGCGCGGGAGTGGGCGGTCGATCTCGTGAGACTCGAAGAGGAGGAGGTTCACGAGGCGACGATGCGGTCGATCTCGGCGAGCTCGTCGGCAGACAGGGCGAGATTTTTGACGACGCCGAGGTTATCCTCGATCTGGCTGACCTTGCTGGCGCCGATGAGCGCGCTGGTGATCGACGGGTGGCAGAGCACCCAGGCGAGGGCGAGTTGCGAGAGCGACTGGCCGCGGGCGCGGGCGAGCGAGTCGAGCCGGCGGACTTTGGAGAGTTTCTCCTCGGTGAGGTGCTCGGGCTTGAGAAAACGCGGGTCGCGCGCGGCGCGGGCGTCGGCCGGGATGCCGTTGAGGTAGCGGTTGGTGAGCTGGCCCTGGGCGAGCGGGGAAAAGACGATGCCGCCGATGCCTTCCTGCGTGAGGACGTCGAGGAGGCCGTTTTCCGGCCAGCGGTCGAAGAGGTTGTAGCGCGGCTGGTGGATGAGGCAGGGCGTGCCGAGCTGGCGGAGGATGGCGGCGGCGCGCGCAGTCTGCGCGGCGTTGTAGTTGGAGAGGCCGACGTAGAGGGCTTTGCCGGAGCGCACGGCGTGGTCGAGCGCGCCCATGGTCTCCTCGATGGGCGTGTCGGGGTCCGGGCGGTGGTGGTAGAAGATGTCGACGTAGTCGAGGCCGAGGCGCTTGAGGCTCTGGTCGAGCGAGGAGAGGAGGTATTTGCGCGAGCCGAAGTTGCCGTAGGGGCCTGGCCACATGTCGTAGCCGGCTTTGGTGGAGATGATGAGCTCGTCGCGGTGGGCGGCGAGGTCTTCGCGGAGGACGCGGCCGCAGGTGGTCTCGGCGGAGCCGGGGGGCTGGCCGTAGTTATTGGCGAGGTCGAAGTGGGTGATGCCGAGATCGAAGGCGCGCAGGAGGAGGGCGCGGCTGTTGGCGTAGTCGTCCTGAGCGCCGAAGTTGTGCCAGAGACCGAGGGAGATGACGGGGAGTTTGAGCCCGCTGTGGCCGCATCGGCGGTAGAGCGCGGGATTGTCGTAGCGGGTGGGGGCTGGCGTGTGAGGCATGGTCGTTGGGGAGTTGGGGGAATCGAGGCGCGGATCGAAGTGGAGCGCAGCAAGAAAAGGCTCCGGTAAAATGTGAGAGAAAGGTGCGAGATAAAGGCGGGCGGGTGAAAATGCGGGGACGCGGATGGGTGTTTTTGCAGGTGCCTGGCACGTTGGATATAAACTTGAGATTTGGAACTCCGGAGCTACGGTGCCAACCCCTTGATGATAGTACCTGTAGTCGATTTTGCGATGCTGCTGGCGGAGAGCGATGCCGTGGAGTGGGCGCTCGTCGTGGAGTTCCTAGTCGGCGGTGCGTTGGGGTTTGGCGTCGTCTGGGTGATCACGCGCAATGCGCGCCGGGTGGCTCGGCAGAATGCGTCGGAATTGGTGGAAGTGGCGAAGCGCGAGGCAGCTGTGGCTGCCCAGGAGGTGAAGCAGCGTGCCGATGAGGAGATTTCCGAGAAGCGTGCGGAGACGAACCGGGAGTTCGACCGCCGCGAGATCGAGATGGATGTGAAGCTGCGCGAGATTCGCGCGCACGAGGAGTCGCTGGCATTGCTCGACTATCAGTTGGAGCAACGGCAGGAGCGGCTGACTCGCGAGGGTGTGGCGATCAAGCAGGCGCGCGATGCGATGCGGGATTTGTCGCGGTCGCTGCGCAAGCGGCTGGAGGGCGTGGCGCACATGGATGCGGAGGACATCAAGAAGCAGTTGCGCGACGAGGTGATGTTGGAGTCGCAGGACGAACTGCGCGCGCTGCGGCGCGAGATGCTGGAGCGCTCCGAGCAGGAGGTGCAGAGCCAGGCGAAGCGAATTTTGATCGCTGCGATGCAGCGGCTGGCGAGCCAGCCGAACAACGACATCACCGCGACGATCGTCCATCTGCCGAGCGAGGAGATGAAGGGTCGCATCATCGGCCGTGAGGGGCGCAACATCAAAGCCTTTGAAGCTTCGACTGGAGTGACGCTGCTGATCGACGAATCGCCGCAGATGGTGCTGATCTCGTCGTTCGACCCGGTCCGCCGTGAAGTGGCGCGGGTGGCGCTGGACAGTCTGGTGAAGGATGGGCGCATCCACCCGGCGAGCATCGAGGATTTTGTGAAGCGGGCGCAGGAGGAGATCGAGCTGCACACGACCGAGGCCGGCGAGGCGGCGGTGGCGAAGCTCAACATCAACGGTCTGCACCCGGAGATCATCAAGCTGCTGGGCAAGTTGAAGTATCGCTTTAGCTACACGCAGAACATGCTCGATCACTCGATCGAGGTGGGATTCCTCGCGTCGATGCTCGCGAGCGAGGTGGGGCTCGATCCGAACATCGCGAAGCGCGCGGGCTTGCTGCACGACATCGGCAAGTCGGTGGATGGCGAGTACGAGGGGAGCCATGCGACCGTCGGCGCGGAGTTTATCAAGCGGTACGGGGAGACGCCGATCGTGGTCAACGCGGTGGCGTCGCACCATGAGGAGGTGAAACCCGAGACGATTTACGCGGGGCTCGTGATCCTGGCCGATACGATTTCGGCGGCGCGGCCGGGGGCGCGTGCGGAGTCGATGACCAATTATCTCCAGCGGCTGGACCGGTTGGAAAAACTGGCGTTCAACCTGGAGGGGGTGCAGCAGGCGTTTGCGATCCAAGCCGGGCGCGAAATCCGGGTGGTGGTGAAGCCGGAGGTCGTGACCGATGAGAAGGCGCGCGAGCTGGCCAAGACGTTGCGGCGCCGGATCGAGGAAGAATTGCAGTACCCGAGCACGATCAAGATCACGGTGATCCGCGAGCAGCGTTTCACGGAGACGGCGACCTGATCGCCTTGGTGGCGATTTCGCGCTGGCCTCGGTGTGGCGCATTCTGGCAAGAGGAAGGCATGGCCGACCCGAAAATCCTGGAGACGTTTCCCAATCCCGCCGCCCATCGCGACTACATCATCGAGCACACGCACCACGAGTTCACCTCGGTGTGCCCGAAGACCGGCCATCCGGACTTTGCGGAGATCACGGTGCGCTACGTGGCGGATAAAACCTGCGTGGAGCTGAAGTCGCTGAAGCTGTATTTCCACGCGTTTCGCAACGAGGGGATATTCTTCGAGGCGGCGACGAACAAGATTTGCGACGACCTCGGTGCGGCGCTCAAGCCGCGCAGTCTGACGATCATTGCGAAATGGAAGGCCCGCGGCGGCTTTTCCTCGGTGATCACGGCGGACTGGGTGCCCGCAAAAAAGCGCCGTCGGTAAACGGCGCCTGGAATTTAAAAACTGGAGGCGGGACGAGGGATACTCGTCCCGCCTTTTTGTTTCAGGGATTGGCGGGTGGGTCGTGCACTCCCCCGAGGCTCGATCACCTTCCCATCCCGGGAAAGTCGGTCAGGGCTGGGGCTTGCCGGGTTCGAATTTGAAGACCTGCTGCGCGCGGACGAGGACCGGCTGGCGGCGGCACAGCGGCGGCTCGAATTTCCACGTCGTGATGGCGTCGATGGCGAGGCTGGCGAGCTCGGGATGGTCGGCCTTGAGGACGGCGGGCATGCGAATGGCTCCATTTTCATCGATGAAGAACTCGACGAGCACCGAGCCGTGGATGCCTTTTTCGGACAAGTCGCGGCCGTAGCGCGGGGCGGTCGCGGTGATGGGCGTGGGGATGCGGTCGAGCTCCTGGAGCGTGGCGGGCTTATAGGTGATAATGGTGTTGCGCATGTCGCCGTGCAGGAAGGTTTCGACGATGCTGCTGACGTCGTCGACGACGACCATGCCGGTGTTTTCGAAGTGGAAGGTGAGCTCGGTCTGGGCTGTCACGGGCACGCCATTGCGGATGGCCGGGGTGAACCGCCATTTTTTGAGGGCGTTGACGGTGGCGGTCGCAAACTCCTCGCGGGTGTAGCGGATGACGAGGATGTCGGCGAGTTTGCCCTCGGCATCGATGCAGATGGCGACCTGGGCGAGGCCGGTCGTGACATGGGTCTTACGAAGGGTGATGGGATATTCGGGGAGCGGACGCTCAATCGCGCCGGGGGCGCAGTCGGCGAGCGGGGCGGTCGTTTGGGCGGTGGCGGCACCGACGGAGGCGAGTCCGAGGGCGAACGAGAGAAGCAAGGTTGAGGCTTTCATGAGAAGGATGTGGTTGCTCGGCAGAACACCCGGATGGCCGAATTCCCTTCATAGATTTTTGCGGCGTTCGACGTTGGTGCGTGCGCGTGATCGGGCGTTTGTAAAAAGTTAACGGGTTTTTTGCCAAGTGAATGATTGCGGGCAAAGGGGGGATGTTATTCCCTCGTCGCGCTTCAAGTACTCCATGTGTAAATTCATTACCACCAAGGTTTCCGCAATATCCCTGGCTGTCCTGATGCTCGCTGGTCAGGCCGGCTGTACCAAGGAGGAATCGGCCCCCCCTCCGGCTCCCCGCCCGGCGCCCAAACCGATCACGCCGATCGCTCCGGCGACGCCCGAGGCGACGGTCAACCGACTGACGAATCCACCGGCGCCCGAGGTCAAGCCGCATAAGCAGGAAGCGGTGACGCGTTTCCCGGAAGCGATGCCGTCGCTTGGGGAAAAACCGATGGCGACACCCGGTGTGGCCACGAGTGCCGTGCCTGCCTCGGCCGAGGCAGCTGCGCCTGGGGAACCGGTTCCGGCTACGGAGAAACCGGCTGAGCCGGAGGTCGCCCCGGCTCCGGCCGAGTCATCGACCGCTCAAGTGGCCCCCGTGGTGCCCTCAATTCTCGCGCCGGTGAAGGGGTTGACGGCTGACGGCACCGCCAGCGAGCTGAAGGAGCGTGATTGGACCGGAGTCGTGCTGGTGCCGCTGGATATCGTGTCGTCGTCGGCGCACACGGTGCAGGTATTGCTCGAGCACGTGGAAGCCCATCCGCTGACGGATGGAAGCGTGCGGGTGTGGCTGCGTCTGCGCAACCGCCTCGACAAGCCGATTTACACGGAGGTGGGGTGCTCATTCCGCACTCACGAGCGGCCGGATGGCGATGCGACGCCGTTCTACGGGCTCGACATCGCGCCGCACGGTTTCTCGGACGTGTTTTTCGTATCGCCGAAGGGCCGGCAGAATCTGGACAACTACACGGTGCTGGTGCGCAGCGAAAACATGTTGCGCAAGACCACGGTCAAGATGCGCTGATCGCATCGTCACCGCCGCAGGATTGACGCCGCCCGAAAACGAGGCGGCGTTTTTTTTCAGGCGTTGCCGTGGGCGGCCGGCTCGGTCTTGGGCTCGTCGGGATAGAGGTCGATTCCGGGGTAGAGTTTTTTCGCGCACTCCGGGCAGATGCCGTGGCTGAAGCTGGCTGTGGTGCGTGCGGAGATGTAGCTCTCGACCTGGTCCCAGTAGCCTTGATCGTCCCGGACTTTTTTGCAGTTGGCGCAGATGGGGATGAGGCCGGTGAGGGTCTTCACTTCGGTGAGGGCTGCGCGCAGCTCGGCGAGGAGGTGCTCGCGTTCGACGAGGGTCTGTTTGCGCTCGATGGCGTAGGTAATGGTGCGCGCGAGCAGAGCGGGGGTGACCTGACCTTTGGGAAGGTAATCCTGGGCTCCGGCGTGCACGAGCTGGAGCCCGAGTTTCTCGTCGTCGATGCCGGTCAGGACGACGATGGGAAAGTTGGGGTATTTTGCGTGGGTTTTTTCGAGTGTCGGGGCGCCGGAGCTGTCGGGGAGCGTGAGGTCGAGGAGGACGGCGTCGATGGGCTTTGAGGCGAGGGCGGCCCAGGCGTCGGCGAGCGTCTCGGCGATCTGGCAGGCAAAGGGTGGGGGCTCGATGTTGGCCAGCGACATCTGGATGAGGCGCGCCTGGCCTGGATCGTCTTCCACGATGAGGATCGACCGAGGGGGGGGCTTGGGCGTGGGAGTGGACGTGGCGAGTGACATGGGGCTGTTTCTGGCAACGAATGCGAAAGGGACGGTGATGCAACTGGCGGGGGCGCTGCCGTGCCGCTCAGGTCTCGCTGGCTTCGGGCAGGGTGAATAGGAAGGTGCTGCCGTGGTCGGGAGCGGACTCGACCCAGATACGGCCGCCATGGAGCTCGACGATTTTTTTGCAGATGGACAGGCCGATGCCGGAGCCGGGGTATTTGCGGCGGGTGTGGAGGCGCTGGAATATGACGAAGATGCGGTCGAAGGCTTCCGGGTCGATGCCGATGCCGTTGTCTTGGACAGAGAGTCGCCACTGGTGCTCGTCTGGAAGGTGGAGTGCGTCGATGCGTACGTGAGGAGGGGCTTCGCCGTGAAATTTGAGGGCGTTGGCGATGAGGTTTTGGAAGAGCTGGGCGAGCATGGTGGGATCGCCTTCTACGGTGGGGAGGGGCGTGGTTTCGACGGTGGCATGGGCGTCCTGGATCGCGAGTTTGAGGTTGTCGCAGACATCGGAGACGAGCCGTGTGCAATCGACAGGGGCGAAGTGAAGCTCACGGCCGACACGTGAGTAGGCGAGGAGGTCTTGGATGAGTTTCTGCATACGCTGGGCGCCATCGACGGCATAGGCGATGAACTCGTCGGCTTCGGCATCGAGTTTCTGGCGGTAGCGTTGAGCGAGGAGCTGGACGTAGCTGGCGACGAGCCGGAGGGGCTCCTGGAGGTCGTGCGAGGCGATGTAGGCAAATTGCTCGAGGTCGCGGTTGGAGCGTTCGAGCTCGGCGAGGGTGGCGTGGAGGCGCTCTTCGGAGAGTCGGCGGGCAGTGATGTCGATGGCGACGCCGACTTGGTAGAGGGCGTCGCCGCGCTCGTCGCGGACGACGGCGACGGATAGATCGATCCAGACTTTTTCGCCGTTTTTGGTGACCCCCTGCTTTTCGAGACGGAAACCGTCGCGCTGGCTGTTTTTGATTTCGTCGAGGAAGGTGCGCTCGGCCTGGGCGGACGTGGGCGCGAGGAAAGTGCTTGGGTCGAGCCCGACGATTTCGCTGCGGGTGTAGCCGAAGAGCCGTGCGTAGGCGTCGTTTGCGTAGAGGATGTGGCCGGCGCGGTCGCGGAAGAAGAAGCCGGTGTTGCTGGCTTCGAAGATGGCGCGCAGACGGGCTTCGTTTTCGCGGACGGTTTGTTCGGCCTGTTTGCGTTCGGTGATGTTGCGGACGATGAAGACGGCGAGGTGGCGCTCGCCTGCGTCGATGACGAGGGGGGCGGCGCGGCCTTCGAACCAGCGTGGGGTGTCGTGGTCGGAGAGCTGGTACTCGATGTGCTGGGTGCGGCGTGTCTCAATGGCTTGGATCGCGGTTTGGTGAAGGGCGAGTGCGATCTCGGCCGGGAGGACTTCGGCGAGGCGGCGGCCTTGGAGGACCTCCGGCGGGGTGCCTGGGACGGGGCTGACGGAGGAGAGGACCTCCTCGAAGCGGGCTTCGCGGTCGAGGATGTAGGCGATGTCCGGGAGCGCCGAGGTGAGGGCGCGCATGCGGTCTTCGGCACGTTTGCGGTCGCGGACTTCAGATTCCAGGGAGTGGTTGGTGTGCTGGAGCTCGAGGGTGCGGACGAGGACGCGTTGTTCGAGGTCCATCTGGGCGCGGCGGAGGGCTTCGGCCTGGCTGCGTATTTCGGTGAAATCCTGCCAGAAGAGGATGGTGTGATCGCCGATGACGACCGTGGAGAGCTCCATCTGGAGGGTGGTGCGGTCGTGGGTGGTGATGGCGGCTGAGACGGGGACCATGGCGGCATTGGTCCGAGTGGCGTCGGCGAGATGGTTTTCCCATTGGGCACGGATTTCGTCGCCGTAGAAGAAGTCGGGGAAGAGGACGGCCCAGAGGGCTTCGATGTCGGGGGCGTTTTCGATGGTGTAGCCGGTGAGCTGGGTGAAGCGGCGGTTGATGAGGCGGGATCGGAGTGGGTCGCCGGAGGCGATGACGATGGCGACGGGGGCGTGCTCGACGAGCTGGCTGAGGAGGGTCTCGCGTTGGGCGAGGATGTGTGCGGATTCGTGGCGCTCGATGTTGTTGCGGACGAGTTCGGCGGCGGATTCGAGGATGCGGCGTTCGTCAGGGCTGAAGGGGGGGGCGTCTTCGACGGGGGCGAGCTCGATGGCGAGGAGGTTGCCGCCGACGGTGCGGTAGGAAAAGGAGCTATAGCGGCTGTTGTTGGTCGCGTCGGTCTGGGAGGATCGGCCGATGAGGCCGTGGTAGGAGACGCGTGCGTGGAAGGCGTGGCCGTCGCGGAAGCCGGAGGGCATGGCGTTGGCGAGGGCTTGGAGTCGCGGGGCGTCGATGGGGCCGGCGCCATCGTCGAGGAGACGGGCGAGTTGCTGGAGCATGGAGAGCTCGCGGACGCGCTGGTCGAGGTTGCGGAGGAGCTGGCTGCGTTCGTCGTGTTGTTGATGGAGGGTGGCGACGAGTTGGCGGCGCTGGAGTGCGAGGGCAATGAGCAGTGCGGCGAAGGTGGCGAGGGCGAGCCAGCAGAGGATGTGCCCGAGCAGGTGGCGTGTGGCTCCAAACAGGAGGATGAGGAGGAGCGCGCCGAGGCCGGCGGCTAGGTACTGGACCGTGCGTTGGAGCGCGTCGGCCTTCATTGCTGGGGCGCGGGTAGCCCCAGGCCGCGAGCGAGTGCGGCTTTGAGGTCTTCGAGTCGGACGGGTTTACTGAGGTAGTCGTTCATGCCGGCGCTGAGGCATTTCTCTCGGTCGCCTTGGAGCGCATTGGCGGTCATGGCGAGGATGTGGGTGGGGCGGAGTTTGTGCTGGCGCTCCCACTGCCGGATGCGGCGGCTGGTTTCGTAGCCGTCCATGTCGGGCATCTGGCAGTCCATGAGGATGAGGTCGAAGGGGCGGTTCTCGACAGCGCGGAGGGCGGCGAGGCCGTCGCCAGCGACTTCGGCGTGGTAGCCGAGACGGGCGAGTTGTTGTTTGGCGACCTTCTGGTTGACGGTGTTGTCGTCGACGAGGAGGAGGCGGAATTCCTCGGGTTTGTGGTGGAGGGGGTGGCTGTCGATCGGGGGCGGGGCGGGCTGTGCGGGGGCCGGTTTGGGCGGGTCGAAGCGGCCGGAGAGGGTGCCGAGTGTCTGGAGGAGGGGGATCTGGCGGACGGGTTGGCCGAGGACGCCGTGGATGCCGTTTTGCTCCAGCCAGCGGATTTCGGTGAGGTGGCGGAGTGGGACGAGGGCGACGATTTTGAGTTTGGCGAAGGAGGGATCGGCCCAGATGGCTTCGGCGAAGTCCCAGCCGAGGCGGCCGTGGACATCGAAGTGCACGAGGGCAATATCGTGGGGAGGATTTCCCGAGGAGGGGTTGGCGAGTGCGAGGGCATCGGCCGTGTGCATGGCCATGCTGACCTGGATGCCGAAAGGCTGGAGGCGCTGGGCGAGGCTGTTGCGGACGTTGGCGCTGGGGTGGAGGATGAGGACGCGCAGTCCAGCGAGGCAGGCGGGGTCGAGGTCGGCAGAGGTGCCGGCGGGCGGGGTGGTTTTGGGCAGGGGGAGGGTAAACCAGAAGGTGGAGCCCTCGCCCTCGCGGCTTTCGACGCCGATGTGGCCGCCCATGAGTTCGACGAGTTGTTTGGAGATGGCCAGTCCGAGGCCGGTGCCGGCGGCGCGGCGGACGGTGCTGGCGTCGACCTGGCTGAAGGCTTCGAACAGGCGGGTGAGATCGGAGGGGGAGATGCCGATGCCGGTGTCGGTGACGGCGAAGCGCAGGAGGGCGTTGGCGTCGTCTTGGGATTCGACCTGGACGCGCAGCCAGATCTCGCCGTGGTCGGTGAACTTGATGGCGTTGCCGATGAGGTTGGTGAGGATCTGGCGGAGGCGGACGGGGTCGACTTTGACGTACCGGGGGACGGCGGGGGCGACCCAGCTGAGCAGGTCGAGGTTTTTGGATTGGGCGCGCTCGGCGAGGAGGTCGAGCGGGGCTTCGACGAGCTCGAGAAGGTCGGTGTCGGCCGGGCTGAGGGGCATCTTGCGCGCTTCGATTTTGGAGAAATCGAGGATGTCGTTGATGATGGTCAGCAGGGTGTCGGCGCTGGAGCGGATGGTTTCCGCGAAGTCGCGTTGCTGGGCGGAGAGCGTGGTGCCGAGGAGGAGTTGGGTCATGCCGACGACGCCGTTCATGGGGGTGCGGATCTCGTGGCTCATGGCGGCGAGAAATTCGCTCTTGGCCTGGGCGGCGTTTTCGGCGGCGAGCTTGGCCTGCTGGAGGGCACGCTCGGTGTGTTTGCGCGCGGTGATGTCTTCTTTGACGGCGATGTAGTGGGTGGGCCGGCCCTGGGCGTCGGTGATGGGGGAGATGCTGGCGAACTCCCAGTACTCTTCGCCGTTCTTCTTGAGGTTTTGAAACTCGCCGTGCCAGGTCTGGCCGGCACTGATGGTCTTCCAAAGCTCTTTGTGGACTTCGGGCGGGGTGCA
>MWDT01000045.1 GCA_002070825.1 Verrucomicrobia bacterium ADurb.Bin122 | reverse complement strand
TTGGCCTTGGTGCAGATGGTCGCGCCGAGCTCCATCATGGCCTGATTGTGGTCGCCCGGTTCCTTCGGGTTGAGCAGCGCCTGGGCGAGCGGCGTGAACACCTTGGCGGCGCTGGAGCTGTCGCGAAACTCCGTGGCGTCGTCCGTGAGGCGGGCGAGGATGCGCACGACGTTGCCATCCACACAGGCGGCCTGTGCGCCAAACGAGATGCTCGTGATGGCGGCGGCGGTGTAGGGGCCGATGCCGGGCAACTCGCGCCAGGCGTCGGGCGTTTTTGGCGGCGAGGGCATGGCGACGACCGCGCGGGCGAGCTTGTGGAGATTGCGGGCGCGCGAGTAGTAGCCGAGGCCCTCCCAGAGTTTCAGCACCTGTTCCTCGGGGGCGGCGGCGAGGGCGGTGAAATCGGGCAGCTCGTCGAGCCAGCGGGCAAAGTAGGGGAGCGCCGTCTTGATCTGCGTCTGCTGCAGCATGAGCTCGCTGACGACGGTTTTGTAGAGCGAGGGCGCTTCGCGCCAGGGCAGCGTGCGCCGGTTGGCCCGATACCACGCCAGCAGGCTGCTTCGGAATGTTTCGGCTCGGGCCTGCAAACTGTCGGCGTTGGAGGGCATGTCGCGACAAAAGGCGATGCTCGCCAAAACAGAATCTTTTTTGTGCTGTAGGGCGTATGGCAAAGAAGCCCGCCGAAGCGGACGAGACTCCGAAAAAACTCTCCACCTATACCATCAAGCTCAATGACGCGCAGATGGAGACGCTGCATGGCATCCTGCGGTCGCGCGGCTGGCCGACGGCGGAGGTCGCCTACACGCGTTTTGCGTTCAAGGGGCCGTCCTGCAACGTGACGGCCTACACGAGCGGCAAGGTCGTGATCGCCGGCAAGGGCACCGAGGAGTTTGTGCTCCACACGCTGGAGGCAGAGGTCACGCAGGCGCCGAAGCTCGGTTACGATGAGGTGTTGCATCCCGACTGGTTCGAGCCGCACGCAGGGCTCGACGAGAGCGGCAAGGGCGATTTCTTCGGCCCGGTGATCGCGGCAACGGTGATCGCGGATCGCGCGGCCATCGAGGGCTGGATAAAGGCCGGCGTGCGCGACTCGAAGAAAATCACCGATTCGCAGATCGTGAAGCTCGACGAGATGATCCGGAACACGCCGGGCGTCACCGTGAAGACCGCCTTTTGTGGCATGCCCAAATACAACGAGCTGATGGGCAAGCCGCACGCCAATCTCAACCGTCTGCTCGCCTGGCTGCACGCCACGGCGCTCTCACAATCGCTGGCGGCGCACTGGGTGCCGTGGGGCCTGCTCGACCAGTTCACCGAGCAGCCGCTCACACAGCGGGAGCTCGCGAAGAAGGGCGTGGCAAATTTCGAGCTGCGGATGCGCACTCACGCGGAAGAAGACCCGGTCGTCGCCGCGGCATCCGTCGTGGCCCGCGCGGAGTACGTGCGCCAGATGCACGCGTTGTCGCTGCGTTTCGGCGCCAAACTCCAGAAGGGATGCAGTGCGCAGGTGAAGGAGCAGGCGGCGGGCATCATGCAGAAATTTGGCGCGCGGGCGCTGGGCGATTTCGCAAAACTTCATTTCCGCACCGCCTACGAGGTGGTGTCGGCGGAGGGGAAACTCGACGAGCTGCCACTGCCCGAGCCGAAGGCGCGTTTCGGTTTCGGCGAGGAGTGAACGACCTCTGCGCATGCCTCCGGTCCGCAGACAACTTCGCGGTTTCGATCTGAAACAGATTCAGGGCTACGAGTGCCTGCTCGGCGTCGATGAGGCCGGGCGCGGCGCGCTCGCCGGTCCCGTCGTCGCTGGAGCCGTCTTGGTCACCCCGAAGTTTCTCGAAGGCCGCTGGGCGATGACGCGTGCCGGGCGCGTGAACGACTCGAAACAGCTCACGCCTGCGGAGCGCGACGAGCTTTGGTTCGAGTTTGAAACGCTCGCGGGCCAGGGCGAGATCCACGCTCAGTTTGGCGTGGGTACGGTCGAGGAGATCGAGACGCACAACATCCTAGGCGCCACGAAACTCGCCATGCGGCGCGCGCTGGAGGCGATCTATCCGCCGAGCGCCTTCGAGCGCCGCGTCGAGCCCGATCTTTTCGCCTCGCCCGAGGAGCGCGCGCAGTTTCAAGCGACGGTCAACGGGCGTATCCTGATCGACGGTCTCGCGCTCAAGCATTTTCCCTATCCGCACAGTGGCGTGGTCAAGGGCGACGCGCGGTCGCTGTGCATTGCGATGGCGTCGATCATCGCCAAGGTGACGCGCGATCGGATGATGGACGATCTTGACCGACAGTACCCCGGCTATGGTTTTGCCCAGCACAAGGGCTATGGCACCGAGGTGCATCGCGAGGCGGTCCTCCGGCTGGGGCGTTGTCCGGAGCACCGGGAGATGTTTTTGAGGAAGCTGCTCGCGCAGCGCACCGATCCCTCTCAAATGGACTTTCTCGACGAATAAGCGCCATGCCTCCCAAACGACACCCCACGTTGGACCGCGTGCTCGGCCGGCTCGACACGCTCGACTCCGTCAACCTCGCCAACCTCGTACAGCGGCTCGCACGGGAACGCGGGCTTTTCGAAGATATTTTCAACGCTTTGCAGGAGGGCGTGCTCGTGATCACGGCCGATGGCGAGATCGAGTATGCCAACGCCGCGGCGCACCGGCTCATCGGCCTGGGCGACGGCACGCTCGCCGGGGAGACGCTCTGGCGGCTCGTGCCGGGGCTGCGTCCCTCGCTGGGAGATGTCGATGACGATGCGGCGATGCCCGTCGTGGCGCGCGAGTTTGCACTGACCTACCCGGAGCCGCGCGTGGTGCGGTTGTACATGGTGCCGTTTCGCAGCGATGGGCGCGTGGCATCGCGGCGATTTGCCGTGATCCTCAATGACATCACGCGCGACAAGGCCACGACGGAGGAGCTGCTCGAGAACGAGCGCACATCGTCGATTCTCATGCTGGCGGGCAGCGTGGCGCACGAGCTCGGCAATCCGCTCAACTCGCTGACGATTCACCTCCAGTTGATCGAGCGGCGCCTGAAAAAACAGAAGTCGACCCGCGAAACCGAGAGCCTGACGGACTCGATTTCGATCTGCCGCGAGGAGGTGAAGCGGCTGGATGGGATCATCAGCAATTTCCTCAATGCGATACGCCCACAGCCGCCGGATCTGGCCGAGATGCGTGTGGTCGAGGTGCTCTCGGAGGTGCTGCACTTCCAGCAGCGCGAATTGACGGATCGGGGCATCACCGTGGAAGCAGAGACGTCCGACGATCTGCCCCCGATCATGGGCGACCGCAACCAGCTCAAACAGGTCTTTTTCAACATCACGAAAAACGCCATGGAGGCGATGGAGCCCGGCGGGCATCTGCGGATCAAGACGCGGGCCGACGACGACAGCGTGTTCCTGCTCTTTGGCGACACGGGCAGCGGCATCAAGCAGGAGGATTTGATGAAGCTCTTCCAGCCCTACCACACGACCAAGCCGGGTGGCACGGGGCTGGGCCTGATGATCGCGCAGCGGATCATGCGGGAGCACGGCGGGCAGATCGGCGTGGAGAGCAAGGAGGGCGTCGGCACGCTGATCACGCTGCAATTTCCCAGAAAGGATCGGCGTGTGCGCATGCTGAAGGGCTGAGCCGATGAGAACCCAATCGGTCTTTGCGGTCCTGGTGTCGTGTGCATGGCTGGCCGGTTGCGCCCAGATCCCGGCGACGCGTGAGCCCGTGAATCTTTCCACGGCCAAGGCGGCCGTGGTGCGGTATCACGATTCAGGCGAGTACGCGCGCGAGCTGGCGGAGGTGGCGTCGCGGGCGACGCGCTGGATCGAGCAGCGTGCGGCGGCGCGGCGAGCCGGCGAACGGCTTGCGGTGGTTTTCGACATCGATGAGACGGTTTTGTCGAACTACGGGCACATGCACGGAGAGGACTTCGGCTATAAACCGGAGGTGTGGGCCGCGTGGGTGGCCAGGGCCGAGGCGCCGGCGATCGAGCCGGTGCGTGAGGTATTTCGGACGGCGCGGCGGTTGGGCGTGGCCGTGGTGTTTATCACGGGCCGTCGGGATCCGCGCGACCGTGCTGGCACGGAGCTCAATCTGGCGCGCGAGGGGATGGGCGATTACGAGCGTTTGATGATGACGCCGCAGGACGGACGGTCGTTGAGCGCTGCGGCGCGCAAGGTCGAGATGCGGCGGGCGCTGGCGACGGACGGGTTCACGATCATCGCGAATCTCGGCGACCAGCAGAGCGATCTCGCGGGAGGTTTTGCAGAGCGCGGGTTTAAACTGCCGGGGCCGTTTTATCGGATCGATTGAGTGGCGCGAGAGGCGCGCGCCGGGGCACAAAAAAGCCGCACGCTTGCGGCGTGCGGCTTGGGGAATGTGAGGTCGCGGCTTATTTGCCGTTCTTGGCCTTGGCCTCCGGTTTCGCGGCGGGCTTGGCCTCGGTCTTTGCGTCCGCGGCTTTGGGCTCGGCGGCTGGCTTGGTCGGCGTGGTGGCGAGGGTCGTCGCCGGGGCGGCGGAGTTGGCCGAGACGGTGGCGTGCGGTTGTTGCGACTGGATGGTGTTCAGATCGTTTTCGATGCGCGTCATCTTGGTGACGAGCTGCTCTTCGATCTTCTTGCGGTCCGAGCCGCTGACGAGGCTGAGCTTGGAGGCATCGCGCACGACATTGGCGGGCAGGAGGAGGAGGCGGGTCAGTACGCCCTGATCCTTGAAGGTGCTCAGGTAGAGCGCGGTGGCCTCATGGGAGAGGGCGAGGGACTCGCGGGCGAGGGCCTGTGAGGCGATCAGGTTGTTGTTGAGCTGTTGATTCTTGGCGAGCTCCGCGGTGAGCACGGTGCCGACCTGATCGGAGATGCGCTGGGAGTATTTGGTGATCTCTTCGCGGGTGAGATTCTGATCCTTCGACATCTCGGAGAGGATGGGGTTGATCTTCTCGGCGAGGCGGCCGGAGACCTTGTCGATCTGCTCGTTTTGGAGCTTCTCGGCTTCCTCGGGGGTCTTGGGCAGCGGCATGTTGGGCTGCATGCGGTTGGCGATGGCCTCGGCGAGTTTCTCGACCTTGTCGGCGTTGGCCTTGGCGAGTTCTTCGTCGGTCATGAAGACGTCGGCCGAGCGCTTTTGGATGGCGTCTTTGAGGAGCTTGTTGACGGCATCGATCTGGCGGCGGGTGTCTTCGGCGGAGGCCTTGAGCTGGGCGTCAAACTCGGCGCGTTGGGCGGAGAGCTCGGCCTGCTGGCTTTTTTCCATGGCACTGACGGTGCGGAAATGGATGAAGAGCGCGGCGACGACAATAAGCCCGGCGGTCACGAGGATGACAGGCATTTGATCACTGATCTGTTTTTTCCACATAGTGTAAAAAGTTGGGTAGTTTAGGAGTGAATGGTTCGTTTTGGAGGGGTGGTCAAAATCAATGCCGTGTTTGTGGGGCTTTTACGATTGTTTTCCTGAGAGGCGTTTGCAGGGTGGCGGCATGAGTCTGAACCGGAACGAGCAGATGTTGTGCGACTACGTCGTGGCGAATGCAGACGAGAGACATTTCTGGGAGGAAAAGGTTCGTGCTCGTGCAAAAGAATCGCAGGACCGGCATGCGGTGGCGGCGTCTTTGGCGGAGGAGTTGTGGCGCTATTTCGAGGAGAGGAGCGGGGTGGTGGAGCCGTTTCGGGGGCAGGCGCTCCGGGATGGACTGTCCCGAACGAGCATGCGAAATCTGGCCGATCTGTGGTTGCGACAATGGGCTCCGATAAAGACCAAGGCGGCGCGGACTCCGACGTACGACGGATATTGAGCGCCGCTGTGCCACGCTCCCGGGGTTTCCCCGTAGGGCGCGGCCCCTACCGCCTTCGCACTAAAGGCAGGCAGCGCGCATCCGATATTTTAGGCAGGAACTTTCTTTTAGAGCCACCGTCTTAACCGACGGTTCAAGACTCCCGCCTAGCGGGAATTTTGGGGTAATAAAAGAAAGCCAGTGGCGGGCCGCTTAGGGGTAGGCGGCCCGCCTTCTTTTTTGTCCGCGGGTGGCGTCCCTCACGGACGGTTCAGCACGGCATCGGCGGCGAGGATGAGGAGGAGGTGATCCGTGGTGCCACCGCCGAGCACGTACTCGGTTTGTTGCCAGAGATAGGGCCACTCGAGGAGCTCGGGGAAATCCGGCTGGATGAGCGCAGTGCCCGAGACGCTGCCGCCGGGCAGGTATGAGCGATCCGCGCGGTTAAACCCATACGCTTCGGTCACGGAGCGCGCGCCGACGCCGGAGATGAACGAGGCGGTGTTGCCGCCGGGGTGGCAACCGAGGATGAAATTGAGCGCGTGCAACAGGTAGTCGCGCGGAAAGATTTCCGGAAAGGCGGTGTGGAGGTAGTACTGTTGCACGCCAAAATTCTGGATCTGCCAGCCCGCGCCCCAGATGGCGGGTTCGTAGGGCACGCCATAGGGCGTCTGGCGTGCGATTCCATCGAGCTCGGTCCGGTAAACGCGGACGGCTTCGGTGATCGCCTGCGTGAAGGCGGCGTCGCCGATGAGCGGCAGCGCCCGGCCGATCATCCAGCCGAGGCGGGGCGTGTGTTTACCGGCTTTTTCTCCGCGGATGTTGGCGCACAGTGCGTCGCGCTGGCCGATGAGAAACTCGGCGTAGCGGCGATCTCGTGTGGTGAGCAGCAGCTCGACGGCCAGCGGCACGCGTGGGCTGGGCATGTGGGCGAACCAGGGCGCGACGGGGACTTTCTTTTCATCGGTGTGGCTCCAGATTTCCTCGGCGATGCGCAGGCAGTCTTCGGCGAGGGGATCGTTGTACCCCCGCAGCACGCGTGCCGACGCTGCCAGACCGGAGGCGGCGTGAAACTCCCGCCATGGGTTTTCCTCGGTAAACACCCAGCGGTCGTCGGCCGATCCGGTCACGCCCGCGCCGATCGGTGGTGGATTGGCCGCAGCGGTCTTCGGGTCGAAGATCGCGTTGTCGGTCTGCATGCTGAACTCGCCGAGGTGCGTGTACTGGCGCTTCGTCGGCACGATGATGCCGCGGTAGAATCGGCCCATTGCTTTGTAGCCGCCGACGACCGAAAGCGCACCGTGCTCGATCTGCTGGAGCACGTCCGGTTTGCCGTCGGGGCGCTGGATTTCGACGACGCGGTGCTCCTGATCGATGGTGGTGTTGTCGTACGTCACGCCGAAGGTTTCGTAGGCGAGGGCGAGCCCGTGCATCGTCTCGGTCTGCGATTCGATGCGCAGGTCGTCGTCGCCGGCATCGTGCCAGCCCCCACGGTCGAGGCCGGGGACGTGTTCGCCCGGCTGAAACTTGCAGAGTGTCGACGGACCTTGGGTGTAGCCGTCGAAGAGGATCAGATCGGTCGGCGCCATGCGCGCGTCGTCGAGATGACACGCGCCGTGCCAGACCCGGTAGCGCTCGTTGATGCGCATGTGGCACATCTGGATTGGCAGGAAGTATTCAAGCGTCGGTTGCCAGATGCCGTTGCGGTACACGTCGGTGCCGATCTTGAAGGGGGACGATTGGGCGTCGCCGTAGCGCACGAGGTACATGCCGGGGCGCGTGACGGCCGTGAAATCGAGCCGCAGGTACTGGTAGCGCAGGAACCGGCCCCATTCGGCGGGCGTGGCTTCGAGGACGGTTTCGAGGCTGCCGTTTTCGGCGATGCGCGAGACTACGACCGGGTGGCGCTGCGTGTCGCGCGCATCCAGCTCGATCACGGCCCATTTTTGCTGGGCGGGATGGTAGCCGACTTGGGAAACTTGGACAACCGGCGGGGACTGCCAGCCCGGGATCGCGTGGGGCGTGACGAGCCAGTTGACCGCACCCTTCGTGGCGCCGGCGGCGACGAGCGAGCGGACGACAAACCAGCCGTTGTTGTGCTGGCCGCGGCCATCGATCAGTTCGAGCCCGCCGCCGTTGGCGTCTTCGATCAGCAGGCGCTGGCTCTCCGATTCGGGGGCGACGACGAGGCGTTTGCCCGTCGCCATCGCGGCGGGGTGATATTCACCGGCGCCATCGAGCGCACCAGGGCCGCTGGGCTGGAGCGGGAAGACGCCCGACTGCGTTTCCGTCGCGAAGGTTTTCCCGAAGAGGATGCCTGGAAAAAGTTCGAGATTGAAGCCGATCTTGCCGACCCATTCGGCCGGCAGCGGCGCGTCGAGATCGACGACGATGCGAAACGCCGAGCCCTCGGGGCGCACGCGGAGCGTGTAGCCGAATTTGAAGTCGGGGTAATCGATGGGGTTGAACCCGACGCGGTTCTTCGAGTCGTCGGGAAACTCGGCGTGCACGCGGATCTCGCCCGTGGCGCGATCGACGACGCGCTCGCCCATCTTCGGCGTGGGGGCCCACTGGCCCGGCGTGCGGTCGAAGCGGAGGTCGCCGTTGGTCGCGACGCGCAGGCCGTTTTGCAGGATGCCTACGCCGCCCTGGTGGCCTTCCGGGTAGTAGTCGTGCGCGAGCATGACGTTGAGGCCTGGCATCTCCAGATACTCTAAATCGTTGATCTGGAGTGATGAGGGCTCGGAGGCGTGGAGGGTAAGGCCCAGCATGGCGACGGAACCGCTAAACCAGGCGAGGGTGCGGGAAAACAGGGGGAGGGAAAGCACGCGCCCAACATGGCCGTTCGTGGGGAGCGCGCAACGACGCGGCCTCCGTCTCATTTGACCGGAGGATAGGCCTCGCGCCAGCAGGGCGGCGGCCTCTCGGGAGGGGGCGGTTGCCACGTAGTTTTCCACCGGGGGAATTTAGGCTTGCGGCGGAGAGCGGGCTCGGGCGACGCTCGACCCTTCGCGGCTGTTCATCGGTCCCACTCGTGTTTGCCGCACACTCCCGCGAGTGGGTGACAGTGAGTTCAACAACCAACCTCGCGACCGCAAGGTCGCCGCGGTGGCCCGACGCTCTGGAGTAAGTGCCGGTCTGCTGCACCCATACGTTATGAGTTCTGTGATGCAAGAACTGCTCGCGCAGTCGTCCTTCGATAAACTGAAGCAGGGCACCATCGTTGCCGGCCAGATTACCGAAATCCGCCAAAACGAAGTTGTCGTCGATATCGGCGGCAAAGCCGAGGCCGTCGTTCCGGCCAATGAGTTCATGGATGTCGGCGAACTCCAAATCGGCCAACAGATCGAAGTGCTGATCGAGAAGCTCGAAGACAAGAACGGCAATCCCGTCGTCTCCTTCGACAAAGCCGAGCAAAAGAAGAACTGGGATAACATCCTCACCAAGTTCCCCGAAGGCTCCATCGCCACCGGCCGCGTCAAGGCCAAGGTCAAGGGCGGTCTCATCGTCAACATCGGCGTGGACTCCTTCCTCCCGGCTTCGCACATCGACGTGCAGCCCCCGAAGAACCTCGATCAGTACGTGGGCCAGACCTACGACTTCAAGGTCCTCAAAATCAATCTCGACCGTCAAAACGTCGTCCTCTCCCGCCGCGAGCTCATCGAAGAGCAGCGCGCCAACAAGCGCCGCGCCCTCCTCGACTCCATCCAGCCCGGCCAGGTCCGCAAGGGTGTCGTCAAGAACATCACCGACTTCGGTGCGTTCATCGACCTCGACGGCATGGACGGCCTCCTCCACATCACCGACATGAGCTGGGGCCGCATCACGCACCCGAGCGAAATGCTCAAGCAGGGTGAAGAGGTCAACGTGATGATCATCGAAGTGAACCGCGAGAAAGAGCGCGTTTCCCTCGGTCTCAAGCAGACCACCAAGAACCCGTGGGACGAGATCGACCGCAAGTTCCCGGTCGGTGCCAAGGTCCACGGCAAGGTCGTCAACCTCGTCCCCTACGGCGCGTTCGTCGAAATCGAACCCGGCGTCGAAGGCCTCGTCCACATCACCGAGATGTCCTGGACCAAGCGCATCACCAAGCCCGGTGAGCTGCTCAAGGTCGGCCAGGAGCTCGATGCCGTCGTCCTCGGCATCCAGAAGGAAGAGCAGAAGATCTCCCTCGGCCTCCGCCAGCTGGAGCCGAATCCGTGGGATATGGTGCGCCACAACTACCCGATCGGCGCCCGCGTCCGCGGCAAGGTTCGCAACATGACCACCTACGGCGCCTTCATCGAACTCGAAGAAGGCATCGACGGTATGGTGCACGTCTCCGACATGTCCTGGACCCGCAAGGTCAACCACCCCTCCGAAGTCCTCAAGAAGGGCGACGAAGTGGACGCGATCGTGCTCGACGTCGATCCGTCGCAGCAGCGCATCAGCCTCGGCATGAAGCAGCTCGCCACCGATCCGTGGTCCGACATCGACGCCCACTTCCGCATCGGCGACGTCGTCACCGGCACCGTCACCAAGATCACCTCCTTCGGCGCCTTCGTGGAGCTCAAGGACGGCATCGACGGCCTCGTGCACATCTCGCAGATCAGCGAAGAGCGCGTCGAGAAGATCAAGGACGTCCTCAAGGCCGGCCAGCAGGTCACGGCCCGCGTCGTCAAGATCGACCGCGAAGAGCGCCGCCTCGGCCTCTCGATCAAGGCCGCCAACTACTCGTCGGAGCAAATCGCCGCCGAGACCGCCGCCTACGAGATGCTCAACCGTCAGAGCACCGGCAACGACATGATGAACCTCGGCGACATCCTCGACGAGGCCTCCAAGAAGGAATAAACCCCTTCGGTCGTACACCGATCACACTTCGAGCGCCCGGCCTCACCGCCGGGCGCTTTTTT
>MWDT01000044.1 GCA_002070825.1 Verrucomicrobia bacterium ADurb.Bin122 | reverse complement strand
GGCGTCGGATCACCTCTGGTGAGAAAAATGGCGCAGTTACCCAGCGGTTTTCCCGCAGCCATGCCGTGCCGTCGGCGGCCTGTTCAGTCCGATAGAATTTTGGCGAGTGCCCATAGCCGGCGATGCGTAATCCGAGCTCCAGCAGTCCGAGCGCGCTGGCGGCCAGCGCCAGTGCGACGGCGCAACCGAGCGCGAGTTTGAAAGGCCATGCGAGCGGCCGGGCGGCAGGGACGACTTTCGGGGACGTCATGGGCGGCGTCTGCTCAGAACAGCGAGTAAATGAAGGGCGAAATCGTCGAGACGCCGGCCACCAGCCCGGCGATCAGCAGGAGGAGAAGCACGAGCGGAACCATCCACCAGACTTTGTGCTCCCGGGCAAACGCCAGGAGGTCGGAAAAAAGGCGCGCAAAATGACGAAGATAGGACATCGGGGAAAATCAGTCTGGGGCGAAAATCCGAGCGCCACGGTCGGGGATCTGCTCGGGGGCGAGCCGGATTTTCTCGACGACAAACGAGCCCATCGCGAGCACGTCCATCTCTGTGTGCAGAAATCCATCGAGCGCCTCCGCAGGATGGCAGACCGGTGGTTCGCCGCGGACGTTGAACGACGTGTTGATCATCACCGGGCACCCTGTGAGGCGGCCGAACTCGGACAGGACTGCGTGCAGGAACGGATTGGTGCCCGCCTCGACGGTCTGCACGCGCGCCGAGTAGTCGACATGCGTCACTGCCGGGATGTCCGAGCGCAGCGCGTGCAGTCGCTCTTGCATCGTGGCGTCGTCGGCCGTCGGCTTTCTCCGCGTTCCGCGGACGGGCGCGGTGAACAGCATGTAGGGCGACTCGCCTTCCAACTCGAAAAACTCGGCGGCGCGCTCGGCGAGCACGACCGGAGCAAACGGGCGGAACGACTCGCGGAATTTGATCTTCAGATTGAGCTGCCGCTGCATTTTTCCGGAACGCGCATCGGCGAGAATCGATCGTGCGCCCAGCGCGCGTGGGCCAAACTCTGCGCGACCCTGAAGCACGCCGACCACGGCGCCGTCGGCCACGCGCTTGGCGATGCGTGCCGCCACCGCGGCCGAGTTTCCCAGCCGTTCATGAGGAATGCCTCGTGCCTCCAGTACCGCGCCGATCTCCTCGTCGCCATAGCTCGGGCCGAGAAACGCGCCGTGCATGCCATCGTGTCTGCCATCGATGATGCGTCTGGCTCCGGGCTGAGAATGGTAAAATGCCAGTGCGGCGCCCAGCGCGCCACCGGCGTCACCCGAGGCTGGTTGCACCCAGATGTTCTTAAACGGGCCCTCGCGCCGTAGCCGGCCGTTGGCGACGCAGTTCAGCGCCACGCCGCCGGCCAGGCAGAGGTTTTCCTCGCCGGTGATTTGCTGGAGGTGGCGGGCCATGCGCAGCACGATCTCTTCGGTGACCTCCTGGATGGATCGTGCGAGATCGCAGTGTTGCTGCGTGATGGGCTCTTCAGGCCGCCGTGCCGGGCAACTGAAGAGCCGGGCGAAACGCGTCCCAGTCATCTTTTCTCCGTAGAGAAAATCGAAGTAGTCCAGGTTTAGGCGGAAGGAGCCGTCGTCGCGCAGGTCGAGCAATTGTTGCAGGATCGTGTCGCGGTACCGTGGTGCTCCGTAGGGAGCTAGGCCCATGAGCTTGTACTCGCCCGAGTTTACGCGGAAGCCGCAGTGATAGGTGAAGGCTGAGTAGAGCAGTCCGAGCGAATGGGGGAATCGCAGCTCGCTGAGTAACTCCAGCGCGGTGCCGTGGCCGAGCCCGAGCGTGGCCGTGGACCACTCGCCCACTCCATCAATCGTCAGCACGGCGGCCCGCTCGAAGGGCGACGGGTAAAAGGCGCCGGCGGCATGCGATTCGTGATGCTGTGCGAAGTGGATGCGGTTGCGGGCTTCGTAGCCGGCTGCCGCCAGGGCCCGCTCGATCTCCAGCGGGATCCAGAGTTTCTGCCTCAACCAGACTGGCATCGCTGCGCTGAACGCCCGGAAGCCGCGCGGTGCCACTGCGAATGCGGTGCGCAGGATGCGCTCAAACTTCAGCAGTGGCTTTTCGTAATAGACGATCGCGTCGGGGCCGCCCCCAGCCCTCGCGAGGCAGTACTCGACGGCGCGCGTAGGAAACGAGGCGTCGTGCTTCACTCGGGTGAAGCGCTCTTCCTGTGCGGCTGCCACGATCACACCGTCTTCGACGACGGCGGCCGCCGAATCGTGATAAAAGGCGCTGATCCCGAGCACGCGCATCGTCAGAACTGGCGCCTCCAGTGTTCGGAGCCAGCCGGTGTGGGCGGGAGCGTTTCCCAGTAGCTATCTCCGTCAGAAGCTTTGCGCCGGCGCAGCGGATCGCGTCCGAGCAAAACCAGCAGTCCCCGGATTGGCACGAAGCAGGTCAGGAAAAGCGCTCCGAGGAGCGCGTAGCTCACGGCGATTGACACCGCATGGGCGACCCAATCGAGGGTGCGTTGCACAGGGGCCCAGATCCGTGGGAAGAACCACGCGCAGAGGGACCCCGTGCTTGCGATGGCGCTTCCCGCCAGCAGCCAAGGGTGGCGCCAATAGATCCACGCGGCGAGTGTGCAGGCTGCGGCGACGGCGGGGGCTGCCACGGAGATCCATCGGCAGGGAGCTTGCTTTGGGGGGCGCATGGCTGGGGTCGCGCGAGTAAGGATGGAATATCTGTGTGAGTCGAGAGGAGCCTCGTGCTCGGGCCTCATAAGCAAGAGAGGAGGGCGCCTGGGCACCCTCCTCTCGATCCATTTGTTACACTAGAACCTGATTGGGCCGCTTAGAAATCCAAGCCGTAGGTGAGGCTCCACCGCATCTTGGTGGGGACTTCGTGGCGGGCGGTCGCATAGCTGGCGCCCGACGTCCTGTACCAGCCGACAAACTCCTCCTGCTTGGTGAGGTTTTTCACGTTGAGCTGGATGCTGTGCTGCAGGTCGAACGCCTTGAACTTATAGTTCGCGAAGAACTCGGCGTAGAAGGTGCTCGGATTATAGCGCGCAGTATTGCCCGGTGCGGAGTAATCCTGGAGTGCCTTGCCGGCGTACTGCATACCGACGCCCAGCGACAGGCCTTTGACCGGACCGTCGGTGAAGGAGTATTTGGTCAACATCGCCACCTGATCCTTGATGTGGCCGGTGGTGGACTGGCCGATCGTCGCCAGGTTGACGGACTTCGTCACCTTCTGGGTGTTGTGCGCATAGCTGAGCATGACCTGCCAGTTGGCGGTCGGCTGGATGATCAAGTCCGCTTCGATGCCTTTGGACTCCTGTTCGCCACCAGCGACGAGGTCGCCTTGCGAGTTCTGGCGGTCGCGGAGATCGGCATAAGCGGCGGCGCGTTCGTCGGGCGTGGCATCGGCCCATGCAACGGTGCCGTGCGCGGTCGAGATGCTGCTCACCGGTGCATTGCCTGCGGCGACGGCGGCATCCCAAGCCCGCTTGGCGCGGTTTGTCGCGGACGGATCGCGCTGCGAGCCACCTTCCTGGCTGATCTCGTAGTAGCTGATCGTGCCGCTGACTTTGCCGCCGAAGAGCTCGGTCTTGATGCCGAACTCGTTGCTCTTGCCGACGACGGCCGGGAGTTGCTCATCGAAATCGTTCTTGTCCGTGGTGGGGAAGAGCGAGGTCGAGTGCACGGCGAAGACGGAGAGTTCGCGGGTGATGTCGAACATGGCGCCAAACATGGGTGAGGTCTTCGACAGATCGTTCACCCGGGGCGTGGCGGCATGTTGCACCAGCTTCAGGTTGGTGCGGTTGACGGCGACATTAGTCTTCAGACGATTGTTGAGGGCCGAGGCCTGCCAGCTCGCGAAGTAATAGTCGTTGGAGTTATCCTCTGCCGGGCTGCCGATGCTGTGGACGTAGTCGGCGGTGGGGATCGACGAGACGAGACTGGTGTCGATCTTGTTGCTGATTTGGAAGTCCTGCATGTTTACGGAGTCGACGCCCTTGTAGGAGATGAAGTCTTCCTTCCAGACGTTGGCACCGGCCGTGAAGGTGTTTTTCACAGGGCCCGTTTCCAGCTTATAGACGGCGGTCGCGCCGTAGGCGTGGTTGTCGTTGCACCAGTCGCGGTAGTGGTAGGATTTACGGATGACCTCCGTGCCGTCGGGCAGGGTGAGCCAGCCCGTGCCGGCTGCGGCATCCCAGCTGGCGCCACTGCCGCCACTGCCGGAGCCACCTGCATCCCAGCCATCGCTGTCGATGTTTTTGCGCGAGTAGTACTGCATGTAGCCGGTGATGCTGAGGTTCTCGCCGATCGATTGGATGAACGATCCGCGGAAGAACTCCGTGTCAGCCGAGCGCATGTTCTTTTCGTCACCCCAATTCCAGGACCAGGGGATGTTCGAATGGGCCACCTGAAGCGGCGTCGATTCGCCGGTGGCTGCGTTGTCGCGGAGGAAGTAGCCGAGGCCGTTGGCTTTCTCGCGATAGCCTTTTTCGGCGAGGAATTTCAGCTCCGTGCTCTTGGCGGGTTTCCAAGCGAGGTTGACCTGGGCAAACTCGACTTTGCCCTCGGAGTGCTCGCGGTTGTCCTCCGTCTGGGCGTTCACACCGTTGAAGCGGACGCCGACTTTTCCTCCGGCGGCTTCGCCGGTGTAGTTCATGTCGATCGCGCCGCGGTATTCGCCGTAGCTCTGGCCGGTGAGGCGGATGGAGGTGAAGTTCTTTTTGAAATCAACATCCTTGGTGATGCTGTTCATCACGCCGCCGGCATAGGTGAGGCCGTAGAGCGCAGCGGCCGGGCCCTTGACGATTTCGACGCGGGCGAGGCCCTGCGTGTCGATCGGGTCGTATTGGCGGACGCCATCGCGAAGGCCCCAGTTTTGCACGAAGCCGCGGAAGAGAAATCCGTTGTAGGCTTGTTGAATGAGATTGTCGGAGTGGACGTCGGCGCCGCCGTTGACGAGGGCCGCGTTATAGCGCTCCAGCTCGATTTGTGAAGTGATGCCCAGATCGTCGGAGAGATCTTTGGTGAACACCTGAATGTTCAGGGGGACATCCTTGATCGGGGTGTTGGAGCGGGTGCCGGCGATGGAGTTCGAGGCACGATAGCCTTGGTCTTGGCTGTCCGTGATGGAGAACGGCGAGAGCTGAACTATCTCGTCCGATGGGGCCGTATCGAGAGCAGGTGCAGGCTCCGTGGACTCGGTCTGTGCCGCCAGTGAGGTGACGGCAATGAGCGGAGTGAGTACGGTGGCAAGCTGCGGGAGGTAGCTGCGCTTATCAGTGCTTGGCATGGGTTTTAGGGGTTGTGGGAACTTGATGCCGGCAAATGGCGCCTGCACGAGGCGTGTCGAGGTGAGTGCCTCGTGCGGCGCATTCGGGGCGGGCTGCTGTTTACCAACGTGCGCATCAAGACCGTGCGGTAGCGAGGGCCGCAAGAGGCTCGGGGCTTCTGTCGTTAGAATTCGAGCCTCTGTCGTTAGAGCCCGTGTCCGTTTGCTGGCGACAGATGGCCGGCAGGTGTCGCGTGAGCCAAAAAAAGACGGCCCGGAAACGGGCCGTCGTGGAGCGAGCGGAATATGGAGTGTGCGAGGAGCAGGGGGCTAGTGTCCGCCGGCGCCTCCCTGGATCGCTTCGTCGTGGCCCCGTTGTGGGAAGGGGGCGAGGAAGGCCATGATCACGGGCGGGATCGAGGCGAAGAGCACGAAGGTGAAAAACACGGCGTAGTTCTCGCCAAACACGTTTTTGAAAAGAGGACCGCTGATCCAGCCAGTCACCCACTTCGTCATCGCCATGACGCCTGTCGCAAACGCGTAGTGCGTCATTTTGAACGGGCCCGGAGCGATCTGCTGCATCATGTAGAGCATGTGGCCGACCGAGCCGAGGCCGAAGCCGAACTTCTCGATGGTCACGACCAGACCGATCCACGTGGTGTCGCCAGGCATCGCGTGGCTGAGATAAAAGTACGTGAGGTGGGGAATGTTCAGGGCGAGCGCGAGAATGAAGAAGGAGCGTCGCAGCGTCATCTTGGCGGCCAGAAATCCTCCGAGAAACGCGCCGGCGATGAAGGCGATCGTACCGACCGAGCCGTTGATGTGGCCCATGGCTTCGTTGCTTAGTCCGAGACCGCCCTTGGTGCGCTCTTCGAGGAGGAAGATGGGGCCTAGTTTCTCGATGAAGCCCTCACCGAAACGGTAAAAGAAAACGACTGTGAGCATCATCCAGATGCTCGGTTTCTTGAAAAACGAGATCCAGGAGTCGCGCAGGGATCTGAATGCGGCGCCGACGCCCTGCCCTTGCATCTGCGAAATTTCGCCGGTTGGCAGGACGCGGATATGCCAGAGGGCAAACGCGCCCATCGCCAGTCCGACGAGCACCATGACGATCGTCCAACATTGCTGCCAGGACATGCCGAACTGGTTGTGCAACGTGCCGGTGAGGGTGACCAGAAGGCCCGAGGCGATGACGGCGCCCATGTTCCAGCACATGCCTTGCAGGCCGGAGTAGCGCGCCTGATCGCGCAGCGAAACCGTGGTCATAAACACGCCGTCGGCGACGATGTCCTGCGTGGCCGAGGCAAACCCGGTGATCCAGAAGAAGGCGAGCGAGAGCGAGAAAAAGCTCGGGATCGGGAGCGAAAAGGCAACCATGCCGAGGGCCGCCATCATCAGAAACTCCATCGTGATGACCCAGTAGCGCTTGGTCTTAAACGGCTCCAAAAACGGCGACCAGAGCGGTTTCAACACCCACGGCAGGTAGAGCTGGCTGGTGTAGATGGCGATGTCTTCGGTCGCGACGCCCATGTTCTTGTACATGATCGCAGCGACAGCGCCGACCGTCACGTTGGGCAGGCCCATCGCGAGATAGAGTGTAGGCACCCAGAGCATCGGATGCTTGGGCGCAGCGGGGGTTGGGGCGGAGGACATACTTGGAAAAGAAACGCGTCTGACAAAAAGGACGCACGCGAGGGTATTGTGGCGCGAGATTTATCGCACGTTAGAGTGTGGCGATCCAGCGGTCGATCATCGCGCGGGCGACCGTCCCGGGGTTGGGAATCGTCGGGAGCGCATCCTTTTTGAACCAGCCGGCCTGCTCAATCTCGTGCCCGTCGGCGTGCAGGTCGCCGCCTGCGTAGGTGGCCTGAAACGCCACCATGAGGGAGTTGGGAAATGGCCAGGGCTGGCTCGCGACGTACCTGAGATCGCGCACCGAGATGCCGACTTCTTCGCGGATCTCACGGGCGGCGGCTTGTTCGAGCGTTTCCCCCGGATCGACAAATCCGGCCAGCAGGCTGAACAGGCCGGGGCGGAAATTCCGGTTGTGGGCGAGCAGGATTTGGTCGTCGCGGAGCACCGCCACGATCACCGCCGGCGAGGCGCCCGGATAAAAAAGCGTGCGGCAGGCGGGACATTGTTTGGCTCGTTCGTGGGCCACTGGGGAGAGCGGGGCGCCGCAACTGCCGCAAAAACGATTGCGTGCATCCCACCACAGGAGCTCGCGGGCGCACGCCAGCGCCTGAAACTCTCCCGCAGGCAGGCCCGCGAGCAACGCGCGCATCTCGCGCCACTCGCAACCGGCCGGAGCGACGGCGTCGGGTTGGCCGACGGGGACCGCCCAGATTGCGCGGTCGTCGAGCCTGCCGATGTGGAGCGGCGTCCCGAAGGTGTTGCCGAGCGCGGCGACGGTGGGAAACGCCGGACCTGCTGCGGGCGAGTCGGTGCGCAGCAGCACGTGTTCGCCTTTGATCACAAAGCATCGCTCTTCCGACGCCGGGACAGCCGAGAGATTCTGACAGTGAAGAAATGACATGGACGGTAGCGCTAACGGCTATTCTGCCGGGCGCGGTGGCTGGCGCAGGCAGAGGCCGTGTCCAACAAAAAAGCGCCGCAGGGTGAGTGCGGCGCTTGGGAGATCAATAAACCTGCTCTTCGAGGAGGGCGAAGAGCTCGGCTTCGCTGATGCGTTTCTGCTGCATCGAGTCGCGCTCACGCAGGGTGAACGTGCCGTCCTTCTCGATCGTGTCGAAGTCGATGGTCACACACCACGGCGTACCCGCTTCGTCCTGACGGCGGTAGCGTTTGCCGATGGCGCCGCCGTCGTCGTACGAGACGGCGTACCGGCGCTGGAGTTTCTTGTAGAGCTCTTTGGCGCGGCCGACGAGGGCCTCCTTGTTCTTGAGCAGCGGCAGCACGGCGACCTTGACGGGCGCGATGCGGGGCGAGAGCCGGAGGACGACGCGTTTCTCCACGTTGCCCTTGTCGTCCTTGATCTCCTCCTCGGCATAGCCGGCGCAGAGCACGGCGAGCAGGATGCGATCAACGCCGACGGCCGGCTCGATGACGTGCGGCACGACTTTCTGTTTGGTCGCCTCGTCGAAATAAACCTGCGGCACGCCGGAGCACTTCTGGTGCTGCTGGAGATCGTAGTCGGAGCGGGCGGCGATACCCCACAGCTCCTGCACGCCGAACGGGTATTTGAACATGATGTCCACCGTGCGGCGGCTGTAGAACGCGAGCTTCTCCTTCGGGTGCTCGTGGAGCGAAAGATGATCCGCGGGTAGGCCGATGGACTTGAGCCAGTTTTGGCACCAGGCGAGCCATTCTTCGTGGCACTTCAGCCAGTCGGCGTCGGGGTGGATGAAGTATTCCATCTCCATCTGCTCAAACTCGCGCGAGCGGAAGATGAAGTTGCGCGGCGTGATTTCGTTGCGGAACGATTTGCCGGTTTGCGCGATGCCGAAAGGCAGTTTCACGCGCGTGGAATCGACCACGTTTTTGTAGTCGGCGAACATGCCTTGCGCGGTCTCGGGGCGCAGGTAGGCGACGGCGGAGGAGTCGCGCATCGGGCCGACGAACGTCTCGAACATCATGTTGAACGCGCGCGGCGGCGTGAGGCTGCCGGGCTCGCCGGTGGCGGGCGACGGGACGAGCGCGATTTCCTCGGGCTTGGCCTCGGTCATGTCGCGCGGTTGCACGGCAGCGAGCTGGCCCTGCACGGCCTTTTTGCGCTTCAGCGCCTCGGCCTTCTCCTGGAGCTCTTCGGTGGTGCGCTCGTTTTCCAGTGCGGAAACGTAGCCGATGGTCTCACCGTTGACGACGACGGCGGCGAAGAAGAGCTGGTCGGCGCGGTAGCGTTGTTTCGAAACTTTGCAGTCGATCAGCGGATCGGTGAAGCCGGCGACGTGGCCGGACGCTTCCCAGACTTTCGGGTGCATGATGATCGACGACTCGAGGCCGACGACATCGTCGCGGCGGCGGACCATGTCGTTCCACCAGCAGTCGCGGATGTTCTTCTTCAACTCGACGCCGAGCGGGCCGTAGTCGAAGAAGCCGTTGATGCCGCCGTAGATTTCGGAGGACTGAAAGATGAAGCCGCGCCGTTTGCACAGCGAGACAATGGCATCCATGGAGACTTCGGCGGAGGCGGAGGACGTTGACATAGGGTGCCAGAGATAGGCGGACGGCATGCAGCCGGTCAATGCCGGGATGGGCGGCGGACGGTGCTGGCGGGCCGGTTGCGGGAAAAGTTTCGCCACTGCGGCGGGGAGGCGTTTGCTCGCGCCATGGGATTGTTAGACCGCCTTCTCGGTAAAAAGAGCAATGGGCCGGCTCCGGCCGTCGAGCCGACGCCGTCGCCGGTAACGGAGACGCCATCGAGCGAAGCGGCCGAGGTCGTGGCGGCCAAGCCTCTGGCCGGGCCGACGCTCCCGCGTCTGGCGTCGGCGCGCGAGAAGCTGGGCGAAAAGGATCTGGCGGGCGCGTTGGCGATCTACGAGCAACTCCTGGCGGAGGGTGGCGACCGGGCGGACGTGCTGGTGCGCATCTCGGGAGATCTGGGGGCGCATGGTTATCTGAAAGAGATCATCGAGCTGGTGGCCCCACGGTACGACGCGCAGCGGCACGGGCCTGCGACGGGGCTCAACGTGCTCCAGGCCTACCTCGCGCTGCGCAATCCCGACGCGGCGCAGCATGTGCTCGATATTTTGTTTTCGCTCAACCGGCCCGAGCTGGCGGAACGGTTGTACGGATTTGCCAATGCGATTGCCGAGCAACTCGAGCTGCGTAACCAGGGCAAGTTGACTGCTGCGGATTCAGCGGATGAGTCGGGTGGCGAGCCGCGCGTGGCCAAGGTGAACCTGGCGACCATCAGCAAACCGATCTGGTTTTACGGGCTGGAGGCGATTTCGGCCGAGGTGTTGCCGGCGAAGGAAGATCGGGTGCGGCGGGTCGCGTTTGCGCCGCTTGGCGTCCTCGGCGTGGAGGATGTGGCGGCGGCGGCGAAAAATCCGGCACACGAGCTGGGGCGCCTGTCGCGTGCGTTGCCATTGTGGTTTGCGGAGCTGCTTTATTTCTCGCCGGCCTATGCGCCGGTGGCGGTGCTGGGTATTCAGGAGCACCCGGATGCGGAGAATCATTTTGCGGTGTGCCCGTTTGAGTGGGGCACGGAGCATATTCGCCAACTGCTCGCGAGTCCCGGCGGCGAGGGGCTGGACTACGTTTTCACCGGTGCGCTGCGCGAGACCGCGGGCAAATACGAGATGGTGCTGCGCTTGTGGGAGGTGCGAAAACTGCGCGAGCGAAAGCAATTTTCCGTGCAGTGGACGGCTGAGACGGCCTCCACGGCGCTGGGCCAGTTTGGCGACGGTTTGAGAGCGTTTATGGAGGCGGCGCCCTACCCTGCTGGCAACGGAATCGACTACGTGCGGCCGGCGGATGCGCGCTCGTGGCTGGATGCACTCAACGCTTCGGCGAGCTATTTCCTGGCGGAGAAGAAACTGCTCCCGGCGTCGGCGTTGCCGCCGGCGGGCGAGGCGTTGTCGCAACTGGCGACGGCGGCGGCGCAGGAAACGGTGCCGGCACTGGCGTGGCTGACGTTGCGCGCTCGGGCGGCACGGCTGGGCCAAGAGGTGCCGGCTGAGACCGCGTTGGCGGATACGGCCATCGTGCAAA
>MWDT01000043.1 GCA_002070825.1 Verrucomicrobia bacterium ADurb.Bin122 | reverse complement strand
CACCGCGCGCACCCTCTTCCCAGACAACCACGAGTTCGGCGTCTTTCTCGCGCTCGCCCTGCACGACACCAAACAGCACGCCGAAGCCATGCAGCTACTCCTCCACCTCCTCACTGAGACGAGCGACGACCCGGGCATCGTCGCCCACCAGCGCGCAATCCGCTTTCAGGCCGGACAACTCAAGGGCAACACCGGCACAACCTGAACGCCCCCGCGCCCCCGCACGCACGCCACGCCGACACCTACGCCGACACACCCGTTTTCCCTCTGATTCCCGGCAATTTCCCTCGTTGACACACCTCCCCCGCGCCGATTCGTTGCCGTCGGCGGAAACGCGCCTGTATCTCTTTCTCGGACCTCACAATGGCATCCAACCTCTTCGGTTACCTTTCCAACGACATCGGCATCGACCTTGGCACGGCCAACACACTCGTTTACGCGAAGGATAAAGGCATCGTCATGCGCGAACCGTCCGTGGTCGCCATCGACACCAATACCCGCAAGGTCCGCGCTGTCGGTGACGAAGCCAAACGCATGCTCGGCCGTACCCCCGGCAACATCACCGCCATCCGCCCGATGAAAGACGGTGTCATCGCCGACTTCGACGTCACCGAGGCGATGCTCCGCTACTTTATCCGCAAGGTCAGCAACAGCTCCTTCCGCGTAAACCCCCGCGTCGTCATCGCCATCCCCTCCGGCATCACCGAAGTCGAAAAACGCGCCGTCAAAGACTCCGCCCTCCACGCCGGCGCACGCGACGTCATCACCATCCCCGAGCCCATGGCCGCAGCCATCGGTGTCGGCCTCCCGATCGAAGAGCCGGCTGCCAACATGATCGTCGACATCGGCGGCGGCACCACCGAGATCGCCATCATTTCACTCTCCGGCATGGTCTTTTCGAAGTCCGTGCGCGTCGCCGGCGACGAGCTCGATGCCGCCGTCGTCAACTACATGAAGCGCGCCTACAACCTCCTCATCGGCGAGCGCACCGCTGAAGAAATCAAGGTCAAGATCGGCTCCGCCTACCCGCTCGACGAAGAGCTCACCCTCGAGGTCAAAGGCCGCGACTCCGTCGCCGGTCTGCCCAAGACCATCCACATCACCTCTCAGGAAATCCGCGAAGCCCTCAGCGACACCATCGCCGCCATCGTCGATGCCGTCCGAGTCACCCTCGAACGCTGCCCGCCGGAACTGTCCGCCGACCTCGTCGACCGCGGTTTCGTCATGGCTGGCGGCGGCGCCCTCATCCGAGGTATCGACCGCCTCCTCAGCGAAAAGACCGGCCTGCCCGTCACGATTTCCGACGATCCCCTCTCCGCCGTCGCCAACGGCACCGGCGCCGTCCTCAACGACCTCAACTGGGTCATGCAAAATCTCTAATCACGCGGCCTCCGCCGCGTGACGACCCGGCCAGTTGCGCCGTGCGCGGATCGAGGCCGTCCGACGCCCGCCCATTCCCCCGTGCCGTCCCGCCGTTTCGACCAAGCCCGCCCCTTCGCCACCCTCGCGATCGTCGTCCTCGTGTGGCTCCTGTTGCCTGTCGCGGTCAAAAGCTTCCTGCGCGTCAGCTTCTTCGAATTTGAGGCTCCCCTCGAAGTCTCCGCCTCCTACGCACGCGACCTTCAGGAGTACTGGGGCCTCCGCCTCCACTCCAATACCGACCTCATCGCCGCCGGCCGCGACATGGCCCGACTCCATGCCGCCTACGACAACAACATCCAGCAAAACGCCGAGCTGCGCGGCCAGATCGAGCGCCTCGAATCGCTCCTGCGCCTCCCTTCATTCCCCGAGTACCGCTCCGAGCCCGCACGCGTCGTGCGCCGCGATTTCTCGGCGTGGTGGCAGCGCGTCGTCATCCGCAAAGGTAAAAACTTCGGCATCGTCGAGGGCTCGCCCGTCGTCTTCACCGGCGGCGTCGCCGGCCGCGTCTCCGAAGTCCGCGCCACCACCGCCATCGTCGAGCTGGTGAGCAGCCCCAACGTCCGTCTCGCCGCCGTCGTCGAGGGCGACACCCGCCCGATGAGCTACCAGGGCGGCATCAACCCCTCCTTTGCCCCACCCAAGGGCAACGTCGAGTTCATGCCCCTCGACATCTTCGCCACGCGCACCGCCCCGCGCCGCCTCGTCACCTCTGGCCTCGGCGGCGTTTTTCCCCCGGGCCTCACCATCGGCTATGTCGTCAGCGCCGACCCGAGCACCGACGGCCTCTTCAAGACCGGCGAGGTCGAGCTCGACTCCCGCCTCTCCTCCCTGACCGAAGTCACCGTGCTCGTTCCCCTCGAGGCGAACTAGCCGCCGTCTCCACGCGTGCGCCGTCATCTCGCCATCTTTCTCCCCCTCCTGCTGCTGTGGTGGCTCGTGCTCCAGCTCAACCACTACCTCGCGCCCTGGCGGATGTTCGTCTCACTCGGCGGCCTCTTCATCGCCTTCGTCGCCCTGCAGCTTCCCCAGCGCATCGGCCTGATCGCCGCCCTTTTTGCCGGGCTGATCTGCGACGCCAGCCAGCCCGTCCACTTCGGATTCCACGCCTTTCTCTTCGGCCTGGCCACCGTCATCGTGCAACGCCAGCGCCCCCGGCTCGACCGCTTCGAGCCCACCACCCAGCGCACCATCGCGCTCCTTGCCAACCTCGTCCTTTTCATCGTCACCGCACTTTTTCACCTCCGGCACGTCCCCGCCGAAGGCAGGCTCGTCTCCCGATTTCTCTGGGATCTGCTCTTCTCCGAACTCGTCCTGTGGGCCATCGCCCCGTGGTTCCTCGCGCTTCAGCGGCAAGCCCTCGAACTCGCCGATCCCCTCGCCGCCTCCGAAGATCGTCGACAGGTTGACTAGGCCATGTCCCGCGCATCCGCCAGTCACGCCGACCGCTCCGGCAACCTCGTCGAGACGCACACCTTCTTCCAGCCCCGCGTCTTCTTCTTCTACCTGGTCGTCCTCGCCCTCCTGCTGACGCTCGCCGGCGGCCTCGCCTACCAGCAGCTCTTCAAGACCGACATCTACCACGAAGCCGAGCGCGTGCAAAACCAGCGCCGCATCCTCGTCCCCGGCCCCCGCGGCAACCTCTACGACCGCGAAGGCCGCCTGCTCGTAGGCAACCGCCCCCGCTTCGCCGTCGTCCTCTACCTTGACGAACTGCGCACCGAATTCCGCAAGCAGTACATCCAGATCCGGAAAAACTACCGCGAGGCAAACGACAAGGACATGCCCTCCGCCCGCCAGATGGAGCGCATCGCCCGCACCACCGTCGTCCAGCGCTACCTCGATCAGGTCAACCGTGCCATCGGCCGCACCGCCCACGTGGATACCACCGACCTCATGCGGCACTTCAGCAGTGAGATGCTGCTCCCGTACACGCTCATCGACGACCTGTCCCCCGAAGAATACGCGCACCTCATCGAGCACCTCCCCGTCCGCTCCCCTCTCCAGGTGTACGCTTCCAGCACCCGCGCGTACCCCTACAAGGCCGCTGCCGCCCACGTGCTCGGCTTCGTCAGCACCACGGTCGACCTCGAAGCCGCTGACCTCCCCGGCAACGACCTCACCACCTTCAAAATGAAGGGCACCGTCGGCAAGGACGGCATCGAGCGCCAGTTCGACAACATCCTCCAAGGCCAGGCCGGCGGCACCATCTTCCGCGTCGACCCCGCAGGCTATCGCATCAATCCCCCCCTCGAGAAACGCCTCCCCGTCCAAGGCAAGAACCTCACGCTCTCGATCGACATCGACCTCCAACAGGCCGCCGAGGAGGGCCTGCTCGACCTCATCGGCGCCGCCGTCGCCATCGACGTCAACACCGGCGAAATCCTCGCGCTCGCCAGCCTGCCCAATTACGATCTCAACGATTTCACCCCGCGCCTCTCCTTCGCCAAAGCCCAGCAGATCGCCGAGTCTGGCGCCTGGACCAACCGCGCCATCTACGGCGTCTACCCCCCAGGCTCCACCTTCAAGATCCTCACCGCCATCGCCGGCCTGCGCTCCGGCATCCTCACCCCCGCCTCCGTGTACGACACCGACGGCAGCTTCACCGTCGGGCGACGCGTCTTCCGTGACCACGGTGGCTGTGTCACCGGCGAGATCGATTTCCGCCTCGCGATCGAACAGAGCGTCAACACCTACTTCTATTACTACGGGCTCCAGATCGGCGCCGAAACACTCGCCGCCGAAAGCCGCCGCTTCCACCTCCACGAGCAGACCGGCATCGAACTGCCCAACGAGAGCCGTCGCATGATCGTGCCCGACGCCGCCTGGAAGAAAAAGGTGAAACAGGAAAGTTGGTACCCAGGCGACACCGCCAACTTCTCCATCGGCCAGGGTGACCTGCAAATCACCCCGCTTCAAATGGCCTGTTTCATGGCCTCCGTCGCCCGCGGCCAGACGCAGACCAAGCCCACCCTGATCCACGACCCAAAGCGCCCCAAGCAAAACTCCGAGCCCATCGGCCTGCCCGCCGACCAATACCAGGCCCTCATCGAAGGCATGGAGCGCGTCGTCACCAAGGGCACCGCCCGCCGCTTCGGCGCCGTCGAGGGCCTGCGCATCGCCGGCAAAACCGGCACCGCCCAGCGCGAGCGTTGGAAAGACGGCAAACGCCTCGGCATGCTCGAGCTCGCCTGGTACGCCTGCTTTGCCCCGATCGAAAAGCCGGAGATCGCCATCGCCGTCATCGTCGAGGGCGACACCCCCGACGAGAGCTACGCCGGCGGCGCCTACGCCGCGCCCGTCGCACGCGCGATCCTGCAAAAGTGGCTTGAGAAAAAACAGCGCCCGGCCGCCGCGCCCAAGGAGCCGATCTTCAAGCCGGTCCTTTCCCAATAAAAAGCACCGGGCGGCAAAGCCCGGTGCTGAAAGAAACGCGCGCCGTGGCGCGGAGAAACGATCAACCTTCGGCGCGGGCCTTCGCATCGGCCTCGATGAGGGCCTTGATGCGTTCCAGCTCCGCCTTCACCGACTGCTTCACGGCCGGCAGCTCGGCGGCGTTTTTCACCGCCTGCTTGGCGAAGATGTAGAACTTCATCTTCGGCTCCGTGCCGGAACCGCGCGCGGCAAAGGTGTAGCCGTTGGCCAGCGTCACGAAGTAGAGGTCCTGCTTCGGGATTTCCTCCCCGTCGGCGTCCTTGAACGTCTCGCGGCCGAAATCCTGGAACTTGGCCACCGCCACGTCACCAAACGCCTTCGGCGACTGCGAGCGGTAGGTGTCGAGGATGCGCTTGATCTTCGCCGCACCGCTCGCGCCCTCGTAGTAGATGTTGATCGTGCCTTCGAGGAAGTAGCCGTACTTCAGGTACATCTCGTCGAGGTACTGGGTGACGGTCATGCCGCGGCTCTTCACGTAGGCGCAAAGCTCGGCAAACATCAGGCAGGCGCTGTTGGCATCCTTGTCGCGCACGTAGTCGTTGGCCAGGTAGCCGTAGCTTTCCTCGCAGCCAAACGCGTAGAACGTGCTGTACTTCTGGAGCAGCTTCACGCGGCTGGCGAACGGCGTGGCGTCGTAGTCGAGTGCGATGCCTTCCTTCGAAAGCAGTTCGCCCTTCAACGTCTCCTCGTAGCCGCGGATCTTGGCGCCGATCCACTTGAAGCCCGTCAGCGTGTTGATGACCTTCACGCCGTGCGCGTGGCCGACGGCGTCCTGAAGCGACGTGGTGACGTACGTCTTCACGATGGCGACGCGGTCCGAGCCCTCCTTCGGAATCCAGCCGAGCTCCTTGCACTTCGAGAGGCGGTATTCCGTCAGCAGCGAGCCGATCTGGTTGCCCGTGAGCAGCTCGACCTTGCCGGCGGCATTGCGCACGGCCACGCCCACGCGATCGCTGTCCGGATCGGTGGCCATGACGACATCGGCGCCCTTGGCCTCGGCGAGCGCGACGGCGCGCGACAGCGCCTCGGCGTTCTCGGGGTTGGGCGATTTCACCGTCGGGAAACGCGCGTCAAATGCGACCTGCTCCTGCACGGCGCTCACGTCGCAGCCGGCATGGATGAGCAGCGGGATGCTGGCCACGCAGCCGGTGCCGTGGATGTTGGTGAAAACGACCTTGAGCTTCGTCTTGCGCAGCACCTCTGGATCGAGCGCGGCGGTCGAGGCGGCCGCGAGGTAGGCGTCGTCTGCGGCGTGGCCGAGCGTGATAACGCGGGCCAGATCGACCGACAGGAACTGGCCGAGATCGGAAAGCGGCACCTTGTTGACCTCGGTCACGATGCCCTTGTCGTGCGGCGCCACGACCTGCGCGCCGTCGGCGAAGTAGGCCTTAAAGCCATTATCGTGGGCCGGATTGTGGCTGGCCGTGATCACGACGCCGCAATGCGCCTTCAGGTGGCGCACGCTGAAGCTGAGCTGCGGCGTGGAGCGCGGGCCGTCGAAGATGTAAGCAAGGCCGCCGAGGCGCGTCCACGTGGAGGCGGACAGCTCGCAGAAGTGGCGAGAGAAGTGGCGGACGTCGTGCGCGATGACGAGCTTGGGCTGGTCGTTGCAGCCGATGCCGTCGAGGTAGCCGCGCACGTAGCGGAAAAGGCCGATGGTGGCACGCACGAGCGTGTAGTCGTTGAGCACATTGCTGCCGATGCCGGCGTGCTCCGGCGTACCCTGCGGGCCGAGCTTGCCCTGCTCGGCGGCGGTCGAGATCACGCCGATGGTGCGGCCGCGCATACCGCCGGTGCCGAATTCGAGGTAGCGGTAAAAGCGGTCGTTGAGTTCAGACCAAGCGCCCTTGGCGACCAGTTCGTCGATGCTCTCGACCGCCCAGGTCGGAAGTCCGGCGGCGAGCCAGGTGCTGATGATTTCCACGCTGCTGGGCAGCAGCTGGCCGGCTTTGCCGGCGGCTTGGATCTTGTCGAGTGTACTCATGGATAAAGAATGTGGTGAGCGGAAACGATCACTCCAGGTAGAGCCCGGCGGCGATGGCTGGCTTGGCCGCGAGGCGGTGCCAGGCATCGGCAAACGAATCGTCGTCGTAGCCAAAGATCGGGGAAACCTCGAACTCGGCCGCAGGCAGCCCCGTGCCGTCGACGGCGAGCGCCGCGCCCTGATCGGTCGCCCACTTCGCGTACTGGCGAAGCAGATCCTCGCGGCAGGTCTTCGGCGAGTCGACGCCCTCGGCGTTTTTCACCGGAGAGAAATCCTCGCGGCGCAGCGCCTCGATGATCACCGGATTTTTCGAGAACGGGAGCGCGTCGAAAACGAACATCTCGAACTTCACGCCATTGGGCTTCTCCGGCTTCACCGGCGCGCCCGCGGCATCGACGGTCGGGATCTTTTTATCCGCGCGGTGAAACGGCAGCGAGCCCGCGCCGCCCGACGCCATGCGCCGGATGAATTCACGGTCGAGCACGTGGATGGCGACGCTGCCGGCGAGGTAGCGCAACTTGCCCGTGGCCGGATCGGTCTCGCGCTGCATCGCCAGTGGGAGGTCGGAATACTCCACGACGACGTTGCGGCCGCGCTGCGTGCAGAAATGGCCGACTTTCTCCTCGGCGTAGGCCTTGGGGATCATCTTGCTCGACATCTCGGAGCCGCGCAGCAGGTGCCAGCCGATGAAGGCCGGATCGATGAAACGCACCAGCGGGTTGTCCACCTGGAAATAGCTCAGCGCATCGATGCCCTCGCGCTGCATCAGATCGAGCGCGCCGCTGCGGTCGAGCGCGCGCAGCGACCCGCCATGGCCGTCGGGCGACATGGCGATCGAGCACCGCGATTCGAGCAGGATCTTGCCCGAGAAATCCACCGCCGGCATGCGCCCCTGGCGGAAGAAATGCACGCACGCACGGTCGAGCCCGAAGAACCGGTTCTCCACGAAAAACGACTCGGTCGCCGCGTGGTTCTGGTGACTGGTCATGATGAACCAGTGCAGCGGCCGCCCGTAGCGCACGCCCGCCGCGCGCAGCTTCTCGGCGAAGACCTGAAAGAGGGATTTCTTCTTGAGCGGCGTGACACCAAACGTGCCCTTGGGGCCGTCGTAGCCGAGGCGCGTCCCCTGCCCGCCCGCCACGGTAAACGCCGCCACGCGCCCGGCGCGCAGCGCGGCCTCGCCGGCCGTCTTGGCCTTGGCCCACGCGGCGGCATCGCCACCAAACTCCGGCCGCGCCTCATACGGCGCCGGCGCCAGATCGGACAGATCCACGCCTGCCGACGCACCTGGGCGCACGAGGCTGTTGACCAGCCGCTCGATCTCCGCGAGGTCGATCTCAGCCGCCTCGGCCAGCAGGCGCTCCTGCTCGGGCGCAGTCAGCTGGTCGAAGAAGGCAAACACGTGCCCCTGGCCGGCACGTCGGAAGGAGTCGATGATCGGAGGTGTAGCCATACGAAAAAGGAAGCCGTTATTTCGACCCGGCGGAGCGCCTCAGGCCAAGCCTTTTCCCGCGTCTGGCCTCGCCTATTTTCACTCGGGGAAACGAAAGACGAACTCGTCGGGTTTGGCGTAGCCTAACCGGCGGCGGATCACCTTCTCGACATAGGCCGGATCCGAACGCAGCCGTTCGAGCACGATCTCCTGCTCGCGCAACCGCGCCTCCAGCTCCACCAACCGCCTCTCGTTCTGCGCCTGCACCGCCTTCAGCCGCGTGTACTCCGCCCATGTCTGCCAAAAAAACACCCCTGAAATCAGGCAGATGCCCAAAAACAGCACAAGATAAGCAGACAATATGACGCGTCGCAGATTCACGTAAATCGCACCGATAAACGCCCCTGCGCCCCCACGAGTAAAGGAGATTTCAAAGCGGATAGCCTCCCAAAGCCGCCGCGCTTTTGGCGTGCGTTTTGCGCCGCGCCTCCCACCGTACTCAGTCCTTATGTATCAGAGCTTCTACGGCCTCACGGAGATGCCATTCAACATCACCCCGGACCCGAAGTTTCTTTACCTCAGCCCCACCCATCAGGACGCACTCCAGCACCTCATGTACGGGGTGACCGAGAAAAAAGGCTTCATCGTCCTGGTCGGTGAAGTCGGCTGCGGCAAGACCACCCTCTGCCGCCGATTCCTCAACGAGCTCGACACCGAGCGCTACGACACCGCGCTCATCGTCAATCCCCGCGTCAACGAGAAGCAGATGCTCAAGGCCATCCTCACCGAGCTCGGCGAGTTCAACCACGCCCACAGCCAGGTCGATCTGGTTGCCCAGATCAACGAGGTCCTCCTCCAGCGCATCCACGCCGGACGCAACATCGTCCTCATCATCGACGAGGCCCAAAACCTCTCCTTCGAGGTCCTCGAACAAGTCCGCCTCCTCTCCAATCTCGAAACCGACAAACAAAAGCTCCTCCAGATCGTGCTCATGGGCCAGCCCGAGCTCAAAACGATCCTCTCCCGCGAGGAGCTCCGTCAACTCCGCCAGCGCATCCTCGTCCACTACGAACTGCGCCCGCTGACCCGCGGCGACGTCTCCCACTACATCCAACACCGGCTCACCCTCGCCGGCAGCATGGGCCGCCCCCGCTTCACCCCCTGGGCCATCCGTGCCATCCACCGCCGCAGTAAAGGCATCCCACGCATCGTAAACAACCTCTGCGACAAATCCCTGCTCGCCGCCTTCATCCGCGAGTCCGACGAGGTCACCTACTGGGATGCCCGCCGCGCCGCCAAAGACCTCGACCGCCTCACCGACTAACCGCCATGAGCCTTCTCAACGAAGCCCTGAAAAAAGCGCAACGCCAGCAGCACACCGAGCAACAGGCCAGCGCACGCGTGATCGTCCAGTCCTCCTTCGCCGGCACCGCTCCCGCCGTCACGCGCACCGGCATGTCCACCCGCCTCTTCACCCTGCTGATCGCCGGCGCCGTCGTCCTCGTCTCGGGCTCCGTCCTCGGCACGGTTCTCCTCTTGCGCAAACCCGACGCGGCCAAAGCCGCTCCCACACCGCTCGCACTCACGGCCCCGACACCTGCCGCGCCGCCGGCCGCTGCCCCCCAGCCCGCCGCCATCGTCACCCAAGCAACCTCCGCTCCCGCTGCCGACACCAGTTCCCTCGCGATCCGCGTCGCCCTCCCCGCAGCCCCCGTCACGCAACAAGCCGAAGCCACGCCGACCTCCGTCCCCGAGCCGGCCGCCGCCGTGACAACCACACCGGTCCCTGCTGCCGCTCCCGCCCCCGCAGCCGTGACCACGCCGCAAATTCGTATCGCCAGCATCGACGAAGACACTGCCGCCGCCCGGGAAACCGCCGCCTACTCCGTCATCAACGCCATGCGCATCTCGGGCATCCGAGGCACCGGCACCGATTCGCGCGTCCTCATCGATGGCCGCGTCTATCGCATCAACTCCGTCGTCGACCGCACCCTCGGCCTTCGCCTCACCGCGGTCGAGGCCGACCGCCTTCTCTTCACCGACTCGCGCGGCACCGTCTTTACCCGCATGCTCTGAGCGCCCCGGCCCGCGACTCCCCAGCGGGCCACAAATTCAGCCCAAACACGCGGCGGCCTCACCGCCTTCGCCCGCCGCACCCGGCCGGCATGAGGCCGCACTCAGCGTGCGCTTATTGGGAACTGAAGGCCGAGCCGGATATACTCGCTGCCAGGATTGATCCGCCCCGCGCCGGCGTTGGAGATATGCCCGACCCCAAGGGGAGAAAAAAGGGTCAGCAACGGTCTTTTACGCTCGCGTGAAAGACCGTTGCTGACCCCTTTGGCTTTTTTCAGCTCGGTTCTTTTCCACAAAGCGTTTCCATAAAGGAATAAATATCCTAACATTAGTCACATGAACCATCACAAATACCCCCATTACGCAGCCTAAAGCGATGAGAATGGTGGCAAATAGCCGTGACCAAAACTTGGGATGCAACGTCCCATGTTCGATCAATCCTGCAATGGCCCTCGGCAACAACCACGCTGCATATATGATCGCAGCCCATGCCAACAGCCAGCATGCAAGTCGAAATATATTCCAAAGTATGCTTTTCATCATTATACCCCTCGGTTTCACTCAAGGAAAAGCAGAAGACGTCTTCAGCTCGGTTCGACGGAGAAAAAGGGAGAAAAAAGGGTCAGGTTTTAGGTTTTTCAGTAAGCTGTTCGAAACACTCTGCGGCGGG
>MWDT01000042.1 GCA_002070825.1 Verrucomicrobia bacterium ADurb.Bin122 | reverse complement strand
CCATTGCAGCCGCCATTCGCGGACTGCTGTAGGACTCCGCCACACCGTTGATTCAGGGTCCGTGCGCCCAACGACTCCGTACAACAGAAAGGAGAGCTGATCATGGTGAACGCTATTCCGACCGACGCGGGACATCCGGCGACGATGGAGGACTCGAAGGACCTGGTGCTGCGGGAGACGGCGGCGACAATGATCGCCGCCACGATGGGGCTGATGACGATACTGCACGAGGAGCGCGAGCGGCGGAAGCTCGACCTCGAGGCGATTAAGCGGCTGACGCGCGAGAGCATCGGGATCAAGAAGGACCTCGACGCTGCGTTGGGCCGATGCCGGCAATTGGAGGAGGCGCTGCGGCGGCGACTCAAGCCTGACATGGAGTCGTGAGGCGACAACCCACAGAGGAGGATCAGGACATGGGGATCATCACCGTGATCGTGCTGGGCGGCGTCGCCATCGTGGCCGTGTGGCGCGTCGGCGTCTGGCGGGACCGGTTCGAGCAGGCCGAGGGCGTGGCGGCGGCGGTGCAGGCCGCGCTGGAGGAGTCCAACCGCGACGCCCAATGGCTACGTTGGGCTGAGCGTCTCGCTGCCGCGTTGCTATAACGATGCCGACCGGCGGAACCTAGTCGCCGCACTGCAAGAATGCGGCATCGAATGTACTGGTACAGGAGCGCAAAAATGACAACGGCGGAGCAGCTGCGGAATATGCGGGCAGCCCTCGGGCTGACCCAGGCGCGCATGGCGCGACTCGTGGGCATCGAGACGGGCAGCTACGCCCTTCAGGAACAGGGGAAACGGCGGCCCCGCGCCGCCCAACTCGACCTCATGCGGCGCATCCTGGCCGACCACGCAGCGCGCGGGTGGTGCCCCACCTGCGGGGAGCGCCTGGCCGTCGAGGCGCACGGTGGGTACTGTTCGCGCCCGTGCCGTGCGGCGGCGCTGGCCTACGCCGAGGATCGGCGGGTTGAGGCTGATCGGCGATTGTCGCGGCGAGTGGTGCCACTTCACAGCGGAGAGTGACGGCGCGGCGGGTGCCGCAATGGATCATCTAGAGGAGGGACGACGATGGAACGGTGGAAAACGATTAGGGAGACGTGGCGGCGGGAACAGTACATACGTGCCGGCGCGGCGTGGACGCGGCACATTTCGCCGGATGGGTGCGTCGTTGATGTCGCGGACGGGGCGCGGATCGGGGCCGATGCGTGTATCGGGGGCGGTGCGCGGATCGGGGCCGATTCGTGTATCGGGGACGGGGCGCAAATCGGGGACGGTGCGCGGATCGGGGCCAGGGCGTGGATCGGCTCCAGGGCGCGGATCGGGCCGAGGTTGTCGGTATCGCGCGGGGCGCTGATTTTGGACGGGACAACGATTAGCTCGGTATAGGTCGGCATCAGGATCGGGAGGGATACCCACATGAGTTCACAGAGGCTATCAGGCGCGCCGCAGCCCGTCGGGGGCAATCCCTCCCCCTCGGTGGGGCACCCCTGCGGCGCGCCGCTGTTTTCTGTGGAGGGCGAATCGTGACAATCTCCGAACTAAGCGCGCGGCGTGTCCGGCGCGTGTCGCGCGAGGGATTCCTGCGCTACTTGGCGCGGCCATTCGTCGCGCCCACGGATCACGCGAGACACATTCGGCTTGGCGCGCTGATGCGACCCGAGGCGATACGCGCCGCTGCTGTCGGGTACGTCTATGGGATGATGGGGTTATGGCAGTCCAACGAGCTGCTGGCCGACCGTTGCAAGCCGTCTGTGGTGCGGGATGCGGTCAACTATCTTTTGGAGGGCGCGGACATGGAGAAGGTGAGATTGGAGCAACCGGGCGTGAGCATGGCGAGTCTGCGGGACGGGGCCGACTACATGTCGGACGCGGCGCGGGGAATCACCCATCCCATGCTGGCGGCGGCGTTCCGCGACGCGGCGCGGGAACTGCGGCGCATGGCGGTCGAGGCCGAGCATGTCAACCGCGAGGTGGAGGGTGTGAAATAATGCAGGCTACGTTGACGCGGGACTTCGTGTGTGGCGCTGTGCGAGTGCCGAAAGGCACCGTGGTTGACCTTTAGCAAAGATGCCCTTGAAGGAGGAAGGCAAATGACTCACCTTGAAAAGCAAGTTTTCGACGCAGCGCGGAGGGCTGTGCGTGCGCATCGCGACCAGAGGACTATTGCTCTGATAGACCTGGGCGTTGCGCTTGAGTGCTACGACTCAGGGATTGTCGTTATCGAGGGCGTCAGACACGTGCGGCTCACTGGCGCAGACACTGTCAAAGCGTGGGATAGGTACTTCACGCGGGGCGGCTGGGAAACGTTTTCGCCGGCATGCGCGCACATCGGGCAGCCTGTCGATTTGAAGTTTATCAGCGTTGCAAGAAAGGAGGACGACGGAACATGGCCAGTGACATCGGCATGATCGTGTTCGGCGTCGTCGCAATCGTGGCGGTGTGGCGGTGCGGTGTGTGGCGCGACAGGTGGGAGCGGGCGAAGGCGAAGGCCGACCAGCTGCGCGATTTCCTAGCCGAGGCACAGCGGGCGGGGGGGCCGAAATGACCCTATCCCACGAATCGAACGAGCGGGCGCGGCTGGACGACCTCGCCCGGCGCATCCCGGAGATACGCGAACGCGCCGCGCGGCGCGCGCGTACAGGGTGGAATGTGGCGGACATGGTGGAGCGGGAAATCGAGGCCGAGGACCGTCGCGCCCGCGCCCGCCGTGTCGCCGGACTGGAATAGGAGGACGGTATGAAGCTGTACGAGATAGCCGCTGGCTTGAGGAACACGCTCGACGAGATTGCGGGAATGGAGGAACTGACGCCGGAACTGTCGGAGCGGCTGAACGCCGATAGCACGGCGTTCGCGGAGAAGGCCGAGGGCGTGGCGCTCTATATGCGCGAGCTTGCGGCGCAGGCGGAGACGGTGGAGGCCGAGGCCGCGCGCCTCGCCGCGCGCGCGCGTGTGCTACGCAATCGGGAGGCATGGCTGAAGTCGTACCTGTTCGACGCCATGACCGCGACGGGGACGGAGAAACTGCCGGGGCGGCTGGTGACGATATCGCTCCGCAATACCCCGCCGCGCGTGGAGGTGGTGGACGAGGCGGCGATACCGGCGCAGTTCTGGCGTACCCCGGCCCCGGTGCTCGACAAGGCCGGAATATCGGACGCGCTCAAGTCGGGGGAGGTCCCCGGCGCGCGACTGGTGCGCGGGAAAACACTGAGTATCAGATAGGGAGGTGAACCGTGAGCAGCGGAATCTATGCGGCGATGGCGGCAATCATGCGTGACGTGGAGCCTATCTGCAAGGCGCGGCGCAACGCGCAACAGGGGTTTTCCTTTCGCGGCGTGGACGACGTGTATAACGCGCTGCATCCCATCATGGCTCAACACGGCGTGGTGTGCCTGCCGGAGTGCCTGTCGCGCGATGCCGCGTGGCGCGAGACGGCGAAGGGTACGGCGCTGTGTCACGTCACGTTGCGGATGCGCTACACGCTGACGGCATCGGACGGATCGAGCGTGTCCGGTGTCATGGACGGCGAGGCGATGGACAGCGGCGACAAGGCCACGTCAAAGGCGGCGTCTATCGCGCTCAAGTATTTCCTGTTCCAAGCGTTTTTGATTCCAACCGAGGCGGACAACGACCCCGACGCCACGACTCACGCCGTCGCGGTTGGCGCGTCGGTTGACATCCTCGGTGCGCCCGCCCCCGCCGAACCTCCGCGCGCCGCGCCGCCGAAGTCCGCGCGTCCCACGGCCCCCGCGAGCGGGACGCCGGTCTGCCCGAAGTGCGGCGGTGCGATGTATGACAACTCCGCGCGTCGCGCCGAGGAGCAGGCCGCCGGCAAGCCGAAGCCGTGCCCGGCGTACAAGTGCCGGGCCGGGAAGTGGAACAAGGACACAAAACAGCACGAGGGTTGCGACGGCGTGATTTGGCCGGCGCATGGCGAGGACGACACGCGCAAGCCGCAGGCCGCGCCTCAGCCGCCGCCTGGCGGGAGCGATGGCGCGCCGATTAACTACGACACCGCCCCTGTAGCGGCGGTGAAGTCCGCAATCGTCGCGGGCCGAAAACGCAAGGGCCTGACCGGAGCGGCGGAGTGGCATACATGGCTGACGGAAAACTCATTCCCGACTGCCGGGACGTTCAGCGAGAGCGAGCTGCGCGCCGTGGCGCGCGCGATTGACGATATCCCGTTCTGACGCCGGGCGCACCGGCGCACCATTGCCGGGGATACCTAGACAGGAGGGACGACAGAGTGAATGACGACATGGAACAGGACGCGACGGGGGGAGGGTACGCCGCGTTTCTGGCACGAAAGACGCACGTCGGGGCCGAGCACGGATTTACCCCGACATTCATGCCGGAGATGCTATTCGACTTTCAGCGCGCGCTTGTCGAGTGGGCGCAGCGCAAGGGCCGCGCGGCGGTGTTTGCCGATTGCGGACTAGGCAAGACCCTTATTCAACTGGTCTGGGCGGAGAACGTGAGGCGCAAGGCAGACAAGCCGGTGCTGATCTTGACGCCTCTCGCCGTTGCGTTCCAGACCGAGGCCGAGGGCCGCAAGATCGGACTGGACGTGGCGCACCGGCGCGATGGACTTCACCCCGGAGATGGGCTGATCGTGACAAACTACGAGCGGCTGCACCATTTCCGCGCCGACGATTACGCGGGCGTTGTGTGTGATGAATCGAGCATCCTCAAGAACTTTGACGGCGCGACACGACAGGCCGTAACCGAGTTCATGCGAAAGACCCCGTATCGTCTGCTGTGTACGGCGACCGCCGCGCCCAACGATTACATCGAACTCGGCACGTCTAGCGAGGCGTTGGGCGAGATGGGCATGGCGGATATGCTGTCAAAGTTCTTCAAGCGAGATCAGGACTTTTGCCGCATATCAAACGCGGGCGGGCAGGGATGGCGATTTCGCGGGCACGCGGAGCGCGACTTCTGGAGGTGGGTTTGCTCTTGGGCACGGGCCGCGCGCCGCCCGTCTGACCTTGGGTTTGAGGATGGGCGGTTTGTATTGCCGGCGCTAGAGACGCGGGAGCATTGCGTAACAGCGCGCCGCCCGGCGGCCGGGATGCTGTTTGACCGACCCGCTATTTCGCTGGCCGAGCAGCGCGAGGAGTTGAGGAGGACTATTGACGTGCGGTGTGAAATGGCGACGACGTTGGCGAACGCACACAACCATCCCGTGGTGGCGTGGTGTCACCTGAACGATGAGGGACGCGAACTGGCGAGAATGATTCGCGGGGCGGTCGAGGTGTCCGGGTCGGATAGCGACGATAGCAAGGAAGAGGCGTTTCGTGGCTTCGCGACGGGACAGATTCGCTGCATTGTGAGCAAGCCCACAATCGCCGGGTTTGGGCTGAACTGGCAACATTGCGCGCACCAGACATTCTTTCCGTCTCACAGTTACGAGCAGTACTATCAGGCGGTGCGGCGGTGCTGGCGGTTTGGGCAGACGCGACCCGTTAGGGTTGACGTCATTTCCACGGAGGGACAAGCGGGCGTACTGGCGAACCTCAAGCGCAAGGCGGCGGCGGCTGACGAGATGTTCAACCGATTGGTGTCGCTGATGGGAAACGAGATGCGGTGTGCGGTTGTAAACGAACTTACACATGATACAAGGAGACCGTCATGGCTGTAAAGGACCAGGTGCTTACCGACGACTACGCCCTCTACTGCGGTGATTGCTGCGACGTGTTGACAACGTTGCCGGATGCGTCGGTTCACATGAGTCTGTACTCGCCGCCGTTTTGCGGACTCTACAACTACAGTAGCTCGGAGCGAGACCTCTCAAACTGCCGGAGCTATGACGAGTTCTTCCAGCATTACGAGTTTGTCGTTCGCGAGCTGTTCCGCACCACGCTGCCCGGACGCATTTCCGGCGTACACTGTATGGACGTGCCGAAGACAGGCGCTAATGCGGGTGGCGGGCTGGCGGACTTCCCCGGCGACATCATTCGCCTACACGAGCGGGTGGGATTCCAGTATTGCGCCAGATACCACATCTGGAAAGAGCCCTTGGGCGTCCGCAACCGCACAATGGCGAAGGGCCTCGCACATAAACAGGTGGTAGAGGATTCGACGCTGTGTGACGTGGCGTCTGCCGACTACCTGTTGATGTTCAGGCGCAAGGGGCAAAACACTATCCCGGTCGCGCACCCGACCGGACTGGATAGGTACGCAGGTGCGCGCGAGATTCCGCGCGACGTGCGCGCGCTGCGCGGACACAAGGGCAAGCAAACCGAAAACAGATACAGCCATTGGATATGGCGGCAATACGCAAGCGCATTTTGGGACGACGTGCGGCTGGAGCGGGTAATGCCGTATACCGAAAGTCGCGAGGCCGACGACGAGCGGCACGTTCACCCGCTGCAACTCGACGTGATTGAGCGCGCCGTCGTGCTGTGGAGCAACCCCGGCGAGGTAGTGCTCACGCCGTTCATGGGGGTCGGTAGCGAGGTCTACGGCGCGGTCCTGAACGGGCGCAAGGGCGTCGGCATTGAACTCAAACCGTCCTACTACAAACAGGCTGTCCGCAACGTGGCGGCGGCCCTCGCTGACGCAAACAAGGCGCAACTCGGATTGTTCCACAAGGAGGCCACGACATGACGGATTCAGGATTCGTTCAGACGTACACCGGGCGCGCGTTTTACCCGCTCGCCCCGCGCCCCGGCGACGTGTGCATACGCGACATCGCGCACCACCTCTCGCTACGGGCACGGTGGGGCGGCGCAACGCGGCGGCTCTATTCCGTCGCGCAGCACTCGGTACTAGTGGCGGAGCACCTGCCGGAGCATTTGCGGATATACGGGCTGCTTCACGACGCGGCGGAGGCGTACTTGCCGGACATCGCCGCGCCGATCAAGGACGCATTCGTTACGCGCGCCGGGCGCAGCTTTGAGCGGGTTGAGGAGGACGTGCTAGGCGCGATATTCCAGGCGCTGGAAATACCGGACGTGGCGCTGTGCTGGTCTAACGAAGTGCTGCGCGCCGACAGGCGCGCGATGGCGACCGAGAAGCGCGACCTGCTCCGGCGTCCCTTGCGCGGGTGGAGCGCCGGGGCAAAGCCCTTTACAATGTTTTTGGATGCGTGGCCGTTGAACTACGCTGAGGATCAGTTCATGGCGGCGTTTGATGCCCTTTATCAGCAAAGGGGGACGCAATGAAACCGCGCAACGCGCCGAACGTGGCTGTAGTGTCTGACCTGCATACCGGGTGCCAGTTCGCGCTACTCGCGCCGGGCGCGACGCTCGACGGTGGCGCAGCCGTCCCGCTCAACGCGATCCAGCGGAAGCTGTGGGCGATGTGGCGCGACTACTGGCAATTTGTCCGCGAGACGTGCAAGGGTGAGGCGGTGAGCGTCGTTGTCAACGGCGACGCGCTTGAGGGCCGACACCACAACGCTATCACGCAATGGACGCAGAACCTCTCCGATCAGCGCCGCGCGGCGTATCGGCTGCTGATGCCGGTGGCGGAGTACGCGCGCTCGACCGGTGGCGCGTTCTACCTGCTGCGCGGCACGGAGGCGCACGACGGGCGGAGCGCGGAGGACGTGGAGGGCCTGGCGCGCGAGTTGGGCGCGGTGCGCGACGAGACCGGCAACCACGCGCGGAATGAGCTATGGCTGCGCGTCGGGCGCAGCGCGGCCCCGGTCCATTTCCTTCACCACGTCGGCACAACCGGCAGCGCGGCATACGAGGCTACCGCCGTCGGGAAGGAACTGGTCGAGGCGTTTGTCGAGGCGGCGAGGTGGGCGGAGACGGCCCCCGCTGGCGTCGTCAGGTCGCACCGGCATCGCTGCATCCAGATCAAAATGCCGTCGGCTGTCGGCAACTCGTTTTCCGTCACAACCCCCGGCTGGCAGAGCAAGACGCCGCTGGCGTGGCGCATCCCCGGCGCGCGCCAGGCCCCGGCGCAGTTCGGCGGAATTTTGATCCGCGACGGCGGCGCGACGGAGGGGCTTTACGTCAGGACGCATACCTACACCATGCGACGCGGGAGGAGCGCATGAAACAGATCACGACGGACGATATGCTTGACATCCTGCGCGCGGCTCACCCGAGGGTTGACGCCGAGGGGGTGACGGCGGCGGAAATCGCGGCGGCGTTGGGGTGCAGCATCCATACAGCGCAACGCCGGGTACAGGCGGAGTTCCGCGCGGGCCGCGCGCGCCGCGTAGGTAGCCGACTCGTCGAGGGCATAGACGGCGTGCGGCGTCCCCATCCCGTGTACCGGATCGAGGCGGCGAAACGATGAAGGCACTCCAAGCATCTTGCCGCGCGTGCGGTTGGACGGGTCGCGCCGATGTGTGCGACTCGATTCAACTCGCCGCCGGTACGCGCGCCGCAGACGTGCTAGGCGCAGTCGTTACTATCGCCGGGGAACGGCGTAGGCTATACTGTCGCAGGTGCAACGAGCCTGCGGTGTTTGAGAAGGGATAGCGGCATTATGAGGATCATCGCGATTGACCCCGGTACGGAGCGGTCGGCATGGGTGGTGCTGGACAATGGCCGACTGGTGACGTTCGCCTACAGCCCCAACGCCGAAGTTGCGGCCACGCTGGCGGAGGAGAGGCGCAACCCGAGATTCCCCGGCGCGCGGCTGGCAATCGAGATGATGGCGTCATTGGGCCTGCCGGTTGGACGGGAGGTGTTTGAGACGTGCGTTTGGATTGGGAGATTCATCGAGGCGTTCGGCGGAGACGCGATGATGATCTATCGCAGTACCGTCAAGGCGAACCTATGCCACTCCAACCGCGCCAACGACAGCACGATTCGCGCGGCGCTGATAGACAGGTTCGGCCCCGGCAAGGCGGCGGCCATAGGGACGCGCGGGAAACATGGCCCGCTCTACGGCGTGACTGGCGACGTGTGGCAGGCGCTGGCCGTGGCTGTTACGGCGCACGACCGGCTAGAGGTGGACAAACTCCAGCGGAAGGGGGTAATGCGATGAGCGTACAACCGTGCGGGCGATGCCTGAACTGCCGCAACGGAGCGCCGGGGCTGTGCATGGCGGAGGCGCGCCACAACGCCACAACGCAGGTAGCCGCGCGCAACTGCCGGTGCGGTACACCCCTGTTCGGCAAGCGCCGGTTCTGCGCCGAATGCCGCCAGAAACGGAACACGGAGACGGCCAAGACGCGGATGCGGGCCATGCGGAGTCGAGGTGTAATGACAAAGCCGACAGCCTGCCAGGTGTGTAATCGGGCGGTAAAGCCGGTGGGGCTGTGCTACTCGTTCGCAGATGGTGTGTGGGAGTGCGATCGTTGCTATCTGGAAAGGCGCGCGAAGCGGGAATCCGGGACCAAGGACATGCCAGACCATGTTGCGGGAGTCGTTCACGCTGGATAGTTCTGATGCGATGGGCGGGAGATATGGCAAAACACAACGCGGGTGACTGTCTGCATTCTGCGCCAAGGGACAGATTCGTTGATAAAGTTGCTGAATGCGCGGTGGTTGGGGCGATGCTGTTGAACGCCGATGTGTGGCCGGACATAGCGGCGACCGGGCTAACGCCCGACGACTTCTCTTGCGCCGCGCACAGAACGCTGTACGCTGAGTGCGTCTCGTTGATTGAGGCGCGTACCCCGCCAGACCTTGTGGTGTTGCGCCGAAGGCTTGAAGAGCGCGGCACACTGGAAAGTGTCGGCGGGGTAGTTGCCCTGTCGAGCTTGATTGACGGAGTTCCGTCGTGCGCTGCTGCGGCGCACTACGCCGGCATTGTGCGGCGCCTTGCCGATAGGCGGCGGCTACTGGACATGCTTGAAGCGGCACACGCGGAAGCGGCAGACCCGAACACGGAAACAATGGATCACGCGCGGAACGTCGTGGCCGCAATGTCGGCGTTTGCCCTGGCCGACACGAAATCACGCCCGGTCTCCATGAGTGAGGCCGTGGCGAGTTGGGCAAAGGGTCTTGACAACCCCGAACTGTTGCGGGTTGTGCCGAGCGGGTTCTACGACTTTGACGACGCACTTGGCGGAGGGTTTCGGCCTGGGACGCTGAACCTGCTGGCGGGGCGCCCAGGACACGGCAAGACGACGATGGCGCTCAACATCATTGCCAACGCCGCCGAGCGCGGGTTCAAGTCTCTGTTCTTTTCGCTGGAGATGCCGAGACAGGAGGTCGTGACGAAGATGATTGCGTCGCGCGCGCGTGTGGACATATCGAACATCACGATCAAGCGCGCGAAGGACGACGTGCTGGCTAAGGTCGCCGCCGCCGCCGGCGCGTTCCGTGAACTGCCCATTACGATAGACGACGCGGCGAGCTTGGGCGTGGTGGACATTGCCGCGCGCGCTGCGCAGACGCAGACCGCCGGTGGTCTTGACGTTGTGATCGTGGACTATCTGCAACTGATCACGATGGAACGTGCGAAGGGCGACACGAAGGACGAGGCGGTTGGGCGCGTGACGAAGGCGCTCAAGGCCATCGCCAAAGACCTCCGTATCCCCGTTGTCGCGCTGAGCCAGTTGAACCGCGAGGGCGATACAGACGACCCGCAGCTATCACACTTGCGCGACAGCGGCAATCTCGAACAAGACGCGGACACAGTGACCTTCATTCGCAGGAAGGACAAGCAGGCGGATATCATGGTCAAGAAGAACCGCATGGGCCGCACGGCTGCGTTTTCGCTGCGATTTGTGGCGCAGCATCATCGCATGGACAGCGTGTCCTACGAGGCATAGGAGGCGTTACGATGGCGTGGTGCTTGGTATGCGGCAATGACGTGCGTGAGGGCGCGGCGTATTGTTCCACACAATGCCGGCGGGACGCAGAAAGAATCGTCGAGCGCGACATGCTTCACTACGCCAGGATCGCGGAGCACATCGCGCTCGAATCGGTGGACATTACCGCGCGTCGGTCCGGTACTGAAACCCGTCGTAGGTGAAGGCCCGCAGCGTGCGCGCTATTCGGCGCATGGCCTCGCCTACGTCGCGACCGCGCGCTGACACCATGCCAACGCTTGCGCCATCCGGCACGGTCGTTACTCCGTCGTCAAGCAATACGTCGTGCGGCCAGAAGTGATTGAGCGCGGCGCCCTGGATGCCGGTCGGGTCGTCTTTCAAGTCGGCGTACCCGCCGCCCTCGTCCTCGTCCCATTCTTCCAGCTTGCCCAACTCGCTCCACCGCTACCCGGCGCGCAAGAACGGAACGCTTATAGCGGCCACGCCAAGAATGCCGACGATCAGATTCACCCACCACGGA
>MWDT01000041.1 GCA_002070825.1 Verrucomicrobia bacterium ADurb.Bin122 | reverse complement strand
CTCATCAAGCCCCGGGCGCTGGCGCGCCAGCGAAAGCAGAGTCCGGTAAACAAGCGTGTCGCGTGCAATCATGATAGATAAGCACCATCCATCATACGCGTCGCAGCCCCGGACCGGAAATACCTCCTCGCTCCTTCCGTTATACCGAAAAAGCCTCAGCGGGTTCGCTATCCCGTACAACACAGACCAGAAGCAGACACGCACCACAGCGCACACGTTACCCCCATTCTAACCGAGCGCCATGCATACTCGCCTCGGCGCGTAGTTGCCATTCCCCAACGACCCAGTCACACTCAGGCCTTTAGTCAGCAAACGAAACACCACGGGCATCCGGGGGCCTCTGCCGTCCCCATTCTTTTTTCGTATGCGCCACACGCTCCTTTGCATCGTCATTCTTCTCGTCGGGCTTCCGTTCGCGCGCCCGGCCGAATCTCCCCCCACGCCCTATACAATCGCCATCCTCCGCGATCAAAGCGCATGGGCCGACGACCTCCTGTGCGAAAAAATTCGTCTCAGCCTCCACGAGATGGCACTCGGGCGCCTCGCAATCACCTTCACGGAACAAAACCTCCCGACTTCGGACGACCTCGTACTCCGCCACGCGATCGACGATGCCCTCGCGGCCCCTCATATCAATGCCATCCTCGTGCTCGGCACGCGCCTCGCCAGCGTTGCCGCAGATCCGGCCCTTTCACTCCGGAAACCCACGCTCGGCGCCGTCCTCGTCGACCCGGACTTGGTACAACTCCCCTACGATGCGCAGGGGCACTCGACCAAACCCAACTTTGCCGTCGTCGCCCATTCCGCTCGCTCTGCAGATCTGCTCCGTGCCATGCAAAACATGGTGCCGTTCTCCACTCTTCAGGTACTTGCCGGCGCTTCCGATAGCGCCAGGCTTGCAGACTGGCAGACCACGCTAGAAAGCACCCTCGGGGCCACCGTAAAAGTGCTTCCGCCGGCCCCCTCCGTTACGGGTACACTGGCTACCCTTGAGCCGGCGTCCCGCACCGTTTTCGTTCTTCCAACGAGCGTACAAACTGCCTCGGAGTACACCGCCCTGCTCGACGGCCTGCGCAACCGCCACTATGCCGTGCTCTCCTTTCGCGGCCAACCAGACGTCGAAGCGGGTGCGCTCGCGGGTGCACTTCCCGACTCGACTGTCCAACTCGCGCGCCGCGTAGCCATCGTCTTCGATCAACTCATCTCCGGAATCCCCCTCGATCAGATCTCACTGCACGTTTCACTCCGCACGGAGCTCTTCTTTAACGAAACCACCGCAGCAGAAATCGACTTTATCCCGAGCTTCGCAGCCCTCCACACAGCCACCCTCGTGCGCACCGGCAGCCAGGAAGCCGGCAACCCAATCTCCCTGGCCGACGCCGTGGCCATTGCACTCGAAAAGAATCATGCCCTCCGCGCCCGCCAAGCCGGCACCGAAGCATCCAGGCAAGATGTCGCAGGGGCCAGAGGCACGCTCTTCCCCCAAGTCGCCGCCCTCGCCAACTACCAGCACATCGATCGTGACCGCGCCCAAGCCTCCGGAGGGCTCTTCCCTGAACGAACCCTGGTGGCCGGAGTCGGACTCACCCAAACCATTTTCGACGACGAAGCCCTCACGCGCATCCGGCAGGCACGCACCGCACTCAAGGCGGCCAACGCGACCGAAAAAGTTCAACGACTCAACACCGCCCACACCGCCAGCCTGGCCTATCTCAATTATCTTTCGGCCCGGGCCGCGCTCCGCATCGCGGAGCAAAACGCGGCGGTCACGCACAAACACCTCGGCCTTGCACACCTCCGCCAGCGTATCGGCACCTCGGGCCCGGAAGACATCTACCGGTTTGAATCACTCTCAGCCCAGCAACGCGCTGAAACGGTGGCCGCTCGGATGCAGGTCGAGCGTGCCCGTACAGAGCTAAACCAGGTGCTTGGGGTCGCCCCCGACACCCTTTGGTCTCCGCACGATACCAGCCTGGAAGATCCGGAATTCGCCGCGCTCACTCTCCCGCTGACCGGCGTCATCACCAATCGGAAACGATTCGAGAGCCTCCGGGCCTATCTCATGGACTACGCCACCCTGCACTCGCCCGATCTCGACGCGATCGAACAGGGCGTCTCGGTTCAGCGCCTCGCCGCAGCCCAGAAACAACGACGTACCTACCTGCCAAAAATCGCTGCCTCGGCCAATCTCGGACGCCTGATCGAACAGGACTACGGTGGCCCCACCTTCAGCGAGCAACTCAACGCCGTCGGCCTGCCCGTTCCGCTCACCGACCTCGACCGCACCGTGTGGACCGTCGGCGTACAGGCCTCGTTGCCCCTCTTTTCCGGAGGCAGCCTGACCGCCGATCAACGCAAAGCCCGGGCCCAACTCCGCCAACTCGAGCTCACACGCGACGAAGCCCGTGAGGCGATCAAAGCGCGCACCCAAGCCAGCCTCTGTTCCATTGAGAGCAGCTACACTAACATCGAACTCGCGCGCATCTCCGCCGACCTCGCCCGGCAAAACCTCGATCTGGTCCAACGCAAATACGAGCAGGGCACCGTCTCGATCATCACGCTGCTCGACGCCCAAAACGCCGCCTTCGCCCGGAAACAGGCGGCCGAAGTCGCCGTCTATCGCTTTCTATCCGATGTCCTCGTGCTCGAGCGTATTATTGGATGGATCGAAGTCCTCGCCACGCCTGAGGAAAACACCGCGTGGCTCCGAGAAGCCCGTACCGCCATCGACCACGACTGATCTTATCTCCTTATGAATCTCCACCCCAGCCTCGCACTCACCGTTGCCGCCCTCGCGCTGCTTCAAACTGCGTGCAAACCCACTGCTTCCTCCGACGCCGCGCCCACCTACAATGTCCGCTACATCGTCGCCGAGCCACAGACCAACGACCAGACCTCCGGCCCCGCCTTCCTGGGGCTCATCCGAGGCGATGCCGAGACGCAACTGAGCTTCAAGGTCAACGGCCAGATATCCCGCATCGGCCCCGAGAGCGCCTCCGAAGATTGGAAACAGGGCACACAGGTCCGCGCCGGCGAAGTCCTCGCACAACTCGACACGGCCAACTTCGTCAACGCCGTCGCGGCCGCCCGCGCCCGCACCGAGCTCGCACGCGCCAACTATGCCCGCAACAGCGAGCTCTACGCCGCCGCAAATCTCTCGAAGAGCGACTACGACACCACACGGGCCCAGAAGGAAATGGCCGAGGCCGAACTCGCCCAAGCCGAACAATACCTCCACGACACCACCCTTCGCGCCCCCTACGACGGTGTGATCCTCACCCGGCTCGCTCGCGCTGGCGAATTTGCCGCCGCCGGCCATCCCGTCATTCTCATGGGCGACTTCCGACGAGTCTCACTCGAAGTGGGAGTCCCAGACACGGCCCTGCCCACGCTCCAGATCGGCCAGACTCGCGACGTCCTCATCTCCGCCTTCGAAGGACAGTCTTTTCAAGGCACGATCTCCGAAATCGGGATCGCTGCCGATCCCGCCAGCCGCCTCTTCCGGGTTGTCCTCAAAATCGATAATGCCGACGGGCGGCTCAAAAGCGGCATGACCGCAAGGGTGAATCTGGGGGCCGCCGCCCCGCAGCAATCTCGCGGCATCCTCCTGCCCCTCTCGTCACTCGTCGCCTCCGGCACTGACACCGGTCACTCTGCGGTCTTTGTCGTCGACGACCAAGGCCAAGTCCACCTCCGCAAATTGGAGACCTCTGAGATCGTCGGCAGCTCGGTACTGGTGACTGGCGGGCTTCAGCCGGGCGAAAAAGTCGTCACCCTCGGTGCCGGCCTGCTCATCGACGGCATGCAAGTGCAGGCACAACCGCAGAGCCGGTAAAACCCACACGCTGCCATGAGCAAGACATCCCACACCACCTCTGGTGGCATCGCGAAATACTTTGTCGAGAGGCGCGGCGTCGCATGGCTGTTCCTCGTCGCCGTCCTAATCTGGGGCTGGGTTTCCTACCGGCAATTGCCGCAAAAGGAAGACCCCACCATCCCAATCAGGAAGGCGCTCGTCGTCACCGCCTTTCCAGGGGCCACCGCCGACAAGGTCGAAAACCTCGTCTCCAAGCCACTCGAGAAAAAGCTCACCGAGCTCTCCACGGTGCAGGAGATCTCCTCCGAGTCGCGCAACGGACTTTCCGTCATCAAAGTCGAGCTACAGCCGCAGAGCGCCGCCCGCATGGCGCAAGACTGGGACACTCTCCGGGCCAAACTGGCCGAGGTCTCACTTCCCGAAGGATCAATGCCGCCCTGGCTCAATAGCGACTTCGGCAACACCGTCACCCTGCTCTACTCCATCGCCAGCCAGCCAATCACAGAGGCGGAAGTCATGGCGCGTGCCCGATTGATCGAGGAGACGGTCGCCACGCTCCGCGGCCAGCGCTCGCCTGACGGGCGCGTGGCCATGGCCATGTTCTACCCAGCCGCCCTCAGTCGGGACCATCTCGCCCCCTTCGTGCAGCGCTGCGCAAACGCCCTTGAGAAACAGGCGCTCGCCAGCGATCTGCGTATCGCCGAGCGCACCGGCCTGTTCGTGGCGGAGTTTGCCACCAGCGCCTCTCGGGAACAACTCCAGCATGCACTCGACGCGTTTCAACGCGCCGCCCAGGGAACCGACGGTGAACCGCACCCCGATCTCCAGCCACCACTCATCCTAGTCGGCACCGAGCCGCCCGACCAGGCCATCCGCGAGCGCCGCATCCCGCGCCTCACCTACCGCGAGCTCGAAAAAATCGCGGAGGATTTCGAGGACGCACTCCGCCAAGTCGGCACCGTCGGCCGCACCAAGCGCGTCGCCACCGTCCCTGAGACCGTTTACCTCGACTACAGCACGGCCAAACTTGCGGAGCTCCGCGTCCCCGCCCAGGAGCTCGCCCAAGCCGTTGCCCGACGCAACGCGGTCGTCCCGGGCGGACTCTACCGCACCCAAGGCAGCACCTTTCCCGTGCAGGTCACCGGCGAATTCAAGGGCGAGCACGAGCTGCTCGACACCGTGATTGCCACGTCCACCGGCGGCACTCCTACCTACCTGCGCGATGCCGTCAGCGTCGTCCGTGGCTACGAAAACCCCATTGGTTATCATTTCAGCTATTTTGGACGGGATGCTCAGACGGGCGCCTTTCAACCGCATCGCGCCGTCCTCGTCTCCATCGAGATGCGGGAAGGTGCGAAAATCAGCAGCTTCTATGAAGCGGTGAAGGCGTGCCTGCGCCGCTTCTCGGGCCAACTACCGGCGGGAGTCGATATCGCAGCGATCTCCAACCAGCCCGAGTCCGTGCACCAGCGCATCGCGCTCTTCATCTCCTCGTTCATGGAAGCCGTGCTGATCGTCGTCCTCGTCGCGCTCCTGCTGATGGACTGGCGCTCCGCCATCGTCATGGCCGCCGCCATTCCGCTCTCGGTCGCCATGACTTTCGGCGGCATGCACCTGCTCGGGATTCCGCTGCACCAGATCTCCATTGCGGGCCTGATCATCGCGCTCGGCATGCTCGTGGACGTACCAGTCGTCGTTTCAGACGGCATCAACCGCGAACTCCACCACGGAGAACCCGCGTTGCGCGCCGGATGGCTCGGCCCCCAGCGACTGTTCCGAGCGATCATCTTCGCATCGTTGATCAACATCGTTGCGTTTCTGCCGCTCGTGCTGCTGCCCGGCGACAAGGGCGCCTTCATGTACGCCATGCCCATGGTGGTAACCCTCGCTCTGATCTCCGCATTCATCGTCTCGATGACATTTGTCCCGATGCTGAGCGTCTATGTACTCAAGGGGCAAAAGGGGCTCGAAGAGGGGGGGCAGGTCCGGACCTTCTTTCTCTTCAAACCCGTCGATCTCGCGATCAACGCCCTCCTGCCGCGCTACCGCCGGCTGCTTGAGGCCTGCCTCAGCCGGCCATGGCTTACAGTCGCCTGCGTCTATGCGCTCTTCATTTTGAGCCTCGGGCTCACGCCATTTTTCGGACGCCAGTTTTTCCCTCCCGCAGACCGTGCCCAGTTTCTCGTCGATATCGAACTTCCACGCAATGCCGCCCCCACCCAGCTGCGCGATACGACAGACCACGCCGCACGCATCGTCGCAGAACAAGACGAGGTGGAAAACTTCGGCGTCTTCTACGGCGGCACCGCCCCGCGCTTTTACTACAACGTCGAGCCCAAGGAGCCCGGCACCTTCCTCGCGCAAATCCTCATTAACACACGCACACAAGACATCGTCCCGCTCCTATCGCGCCTGCGCGCACGGTTCGATGGCGAAGTCGCCGGCGCACGCATCGTGGCCAAACAGCTCGAACAGGGCGTCCCCATCGATAATCCAATCCAGGTTCGCATCTCGGGGCCCGATCTAGACGTCCTCCGCCAACTCGCCGACCGAGTGTCCACCATCATTCGTGAAAAGGGTGGCTACAAAGTGACCGACGATCTCGGGCAGCGCCTTCCCACGCTTCGCATTGCCATTGATCAAGACCGGGCCAACACGCTCGGCGTCGACAACCGCGCCGTCGGGGCCGCGACCGCCGCGGCATTTTTCACCGCCCGCGTCACCCAGCTGCGCGAGGGCGACCACCTTATCCCGGTCAACCTCCGGCTCCGGCGTGGCGAACTCAGCGACGCCGACCACCTGCGCTCGCTCTACGTGCCCTCCTCACGCAACGGCCTGGTCCCCTTGACCAACTTTGCAACCGTCGACTTGGAGCCCGCCTATGCGTCAGTCCCCCACTTCCGACAGCTGCGCACGGTCACCGTCAAAAGCTTCGCTCCTGTCGGCACCCTGCCCGCAGCCATCCTCGCCAAGTGCAAGCCCGAGATCGGCCGCATTGCCCTGCCCGACGGCTACTCGCTCACCTACGCCGGCGAGGACAAGGAGCTGGCCGAAAGTCAGCGGGAAATGGGTGTCGTCTTCGCAATCTCACTCTCTGCGATCTTCCTGGCGATGGTCCTTCAATTTGGCTCGGTGGCCAAATCCGTCTCCGTGATGATCACCGTCCCGCTGGGCGTGATCGGTGCCTTTGCCGGCATCATCGTTTTCCAGACCAACTTCGGCTTCATGGCACTGCTGGGGCTGGTCAGCCTCGCAGGACTCGTCGTCAGCCACATCATCGTGCTCTCCGATTATATCGAGGAGTCGCGCGCCGCCGGCATGCCACTGCGCCAGGCGCTCGTCCACGCCGGGTTGGTTCGGCTGCGTCCCGTCATCGTCACCGTGTTGGCCGCCGTCTGTGGACTCATTCCACTGGCGCTTCACGGCGGCGAACTCTGGCGACCGTTGACGGCCGTCCATATCGTCGGGCTCACCTGCGCGACTCTGATCACGCTCGTCGTGCTGCCCGTATTCTACCTGATTTTTTGCGAGAAGCTGAAGTGGATCAAATAGCCCTGGCCCATCTCAAAAATCCTGTAGCCGCCCCTCGATAGGTCCGCGCGCGGGCTCTACGCGGGCCAGCACTTCGCCGAGTAGATAAATGGAACCCGTCACGACCACCATCTCATCCGGCGTGCCGGCACAACACACACCGGGCTCGGGAAACAGCTCCGCCACCGTGGACCGCTCGACGCGTCCGCAAAATCCAGCCGGGATCAGCGCCTCAAGTTCCTCGTAAGAACAGGCGCGCGATTGCGCCGGGATCACCAGATAGATTGCACGCGCGTGCCGGCAGATCGTCTCCAGCAGCGGCCGCGCGCGGGCCGCGCCCAGCACTCCGGTCACCACCACAGGCGGCTGGCCGCGCTCGGCCACGAGCCGGCGCAAATTCGCATCCAGCACCTCGGCTCCCTCGGGATTGTGCGACGCATCAAAGATCACAGGCCGCTGGCCGATCACCGCACGCTGCCAGCGCCCCGGCCAGTTCACTTGGCGCAGCCCATCCCGGGCCGTGGTCTCATCCAGACTGCGAGACCGACCAAGCACGCGCACCGTCAGCAGCGCCGTGCCGGCATTCCAGCGCTGGTAGTCGCCCTCGAGATTTGTCTTCGGGTAGGCCGGGAGCGCCTCGCCAAACGTCTCGCGAACAGAATAGACGGGCGCCTGCCGCGATGCCGCGACCTCCCGGATGACGCGCTCGGCTGGCGGTGGCAGTCGCCCGATGACAAGCGGGCAGCCCTGCTTGATGATGCCCGCCTTCTCCGCCGCAATCGCCTCCAGCGTATCGCCCAGCATGTCGCAGTGATCGAGCCCGATGGAGGTGATCACGGCGACCTCTGGCAGCACAACGTTGGTGGCATCGAGGCGGCCGCCCATGCCCACTTCGACGATCCCGATGTCGCACTGGCGTCGTTGAAACTGCAAAAACGCCATCGCGGTCATGAACTCAAAAAACGACGGATGGTCGTCTGGGCATAGCGCCGCCAGCCGGGCCGCCACAGGGGCGAGTTCACGGACATAGTCGACGATCTCTCCCTCGCTCAGAATCTGCCGGTCGACCTGCACGCGCTCGCCAAGCCGGACGAGATGAGGCGATGTGTAGAGCCCCGTGCGCCAGCCGAGCGCGCGAAACATCGCCTCCAGCATCGCCGCCACGGAGCCCTTCCCATTTGTCCCGGCGACGTGAATGGTCGGAACCGCAAGCTCCGGGTGCCCAAGCGCCGCGACAAGGGCGCGCATCCGATCAATGCCAAATCGCGGTCCCTGCGCCTTGAGGCTGAACAGGTACTCCTGCACCGACGCATAGTCGATGGGGGTCATTGCACTCGGATCGTAGCTCATTCGCCCCCTAGCTGAGCTCGGCGCAGACAGAAAACCAACTGGATTCTGCTCGATCCGTCAGCCGTGTCCGAACGTGGCAACATCCACGTGCATACAGCCAGCCCGCCGAAGCGCGTGAGCACAACTGTTCAAAGTCGCCCCCGTGGTGAAGACATCATCAATGAGGACGTGGCGTTGTCCGACGTCGATCTCGGCTCCGTCGAGAAGCGCAAATGCATCACTCAAATTTGCCAGGCGGGCCTTGCGGTCAAAAGCGGTCTGCGTCTGCGTGTCGTGCACTCGGCGAAGCAGCGACGCCACACGGCTCCCGCCGCCGGCGGCCTCCGCCAGTGCTTCCGCGAGCAGCTCACTCTGGTTATACCCGCGCTCGCGGCGTTTTCTCGGGTGCAACGGCACCGGCACGAGCAAGGCCCCGCGTACATGGTCGAGCAGGTGCGCAGACTGGGAGAAGACGGTTTTCATGTCGCGCACCACATGTAGCCCACGATGGTACTTGAGCTCGATCACGAGCGCCCGCGCCGGCCCCTTGAAGAGGACCGCCGTACGCCCCGCCCCAAACTCGGGGTACAACCCCTCGCAATGCGGGCACAGTCGTTCGCCTTCGACCTCTCCGTAGAAAGGATGCCCGCACACCTCGCAACACGGCGGCTCTACGAAGCTCAATTGCGCGGCGCACTTGGGGCACAAATGCCGGAATGCTCCCTCGCTCGGCACGAGCGCTCGGCAATGCACGCACACCGGCGGGAACAGGGCGTCGGCCAAACCTCGTCTCAACTCGGCCAGCCGTGCGCCCATCTCAGTAAATCACCCTTTCGAGGAACAAGCCCTCCGGTGGAGCCGTGTGCACGGCCGCCGTGCGCTCGCGCGAATCCCGCAATTCGCGCAGCTGCTCGATGGACAACTTCCCCTCGCCTACCGCAACCAACGCCCCGACCAGGCTGCGCACCATCTTGTACAAAAAACCATCCGCCTCGGCCACGATGCGGAGCGACCGCCCACGCCGGAGCACATCCAGCCGCCGCAAGTCGCGCACGGTGTCCGACCGCTCCGTGCCGTTGAACGCCGAAAACGCCTTAAAATCGTGCCGGCCGAGGAGGACCTCCGTCGCCGCTTGCGCCATCCTATCCGTGTCGAGTGGACGGTGGAATCGCCACACGTACGGCCGCGTAAACGGATCGGTGTCGCCGAGACAAATCCGGTAGCTGTAGAGCTTGCCGGTCGCGGAGAAGCGCGCGTGAAATCCGACATCCACCGCGCGCAGCGTGCGCAGCTGGATGGTCTGCGGAAGCCCTGCCGCAAGCGCGGTGAGAAACTTCTCCGGGCCGTGCCGCCAGGCCGCATCGAAGTGAAATACCTGGCCGCGCGCATGCACGCCTGCATCCGTCCGGCCGCTTGCATGGATGCGCACCGATCCGCCCAGGATGCGCGCCAGTCGCGCCTCGATCACATCCTGGATCGCGCTGCCTGCCGACTGGCTCTGCCATCCCGCGAAATGCGTGCCATCGTAGGCGCAGACGCATTTCCACCGCGTGGCTCCCTGCTCAGGCGCCGACGTCATGGCATGGGCTCCGGAGGGAGGAGCGGGGGAAGTTTTTGATTCAAGAAATCTTGGAGGATGATCGCCGCCGATCGGGAGTCGATCACCCCGCTCGCACGGACCTCGCGGAGCTTGTGCTTTTTGATCGTCGACTCGGCTTCGGCACTGGTCAGCCGCTCATCGACGAAATGCACGGGCAGTCCGCAGGCCTCGCGCAACTTTGCGCCAAAGGCCTCCACTTCCTTCGCCTTAAAGCCCACCGACCCGTCCATGTTGTAGGGAAATCCAAGGACGAGATCGGTGATGCGTTTCTGGCGGATGACGGAGAGCAGCCCCTCCCATCGCTTGCCCTCGTCGGCATCCACCAACGCGGGTAACGGCGTGGCGAGGCCGAGGTCGTCGCCCAGAGCCAGGCCGATGCGGCGCGTGCCATAATCAATGCCCAGACAGCGCATGCTTAAACGCTTCAGAGATACTTCTTCCCGTCGCGCAATGCGGCCACCCGAGTCAGCAGGGCCTTGATGTCCTGAGCACGATCCTTGGGGCAGACCAGCGTCGCGTCCGGTGTCTGCACCACGATCAGATCGTCCGCACCGACGACAGCGACCAGATGCGAGCCCTCGGCCAGCACGATATTGTTTTCGCCCTGCTCGACCAGTGCGCGCCCTTCGAGGACATTCCCATGCGCATCGCGTTTGCGATGGCGGGCCACTGCAGGCCAGGCACCAACGTCATCCCAGTCAAACGAAGCCGGCGTGACGACGACGTTGTCGGAGTTTTCCAGAATCGCGTAATCCACCGAGATCTTTTTTAGCTCCGGATAAACCCGTTTGAGGACGGGACCAAGTGCGCGACGCTTCGCGAGCGCGGCACGGACCGGCTCCAGTCCGTCGAGAAGGGATGGCGCGAATTTTCGCAACGCCGACTCCACGACCGGGACGCTCCAGACGAACATGCCGGCGTTCCACAGGTACTCGCCGGAGTCCAGG
>MWDT01000040.1 GCA_002070825.1 Verrucomicrobia bacterium ADurb.Bin122 | reverse complement strand
AGGAAGGCGGTGATCGCCATGGCGGCGTTCATGTTCCAGCCCGGATCGGCGGCGCGCTCCCAGGTTTGCTTGGAGCAGTTGTTTTTGCCGAACCAGATGAAGTACGGAACCTTCAGGCCGGTGTGCAGGAACGTACCGGCGGAGGCCAGCATGAGCAGGAAGCCGACCCAGAGTTTGTGGTCCTCGAAGCCCGCCTGCACGATCATGGACTTGCTGACGAAGCCGCTGAAGAACGGGAACGCCGAGATGGAGAGGCCGCCGATCAGCGTGAAGAGGAACGTCCACGGCATCTTCTTATAGAGGCCGCCGAGGCCGGTGAACTTGCTCTCGCCGGTCATGTGCAGCACGGTGCCGCAGCCCATGAAGAGAAGGCCCTTGTAGAGGATGTGCGCGAAGGCGTGGGCGCAGGCGCCGTTGATGGCGAGCTCCGTGCCGAGGCCGACGCCGGCCACCATGTAGCCGACCTGAGAGATGATGTGGTAGGCGAGCAGCCGGCGGCTGTCGTTTTCCAACACGGCGTACACGACGCCGTACAGCGCCATGATCACGCCCATCGGCACGAGGATTTCCAAGCCGGGCACGCCGCGGATGAGCGCGTAAACGGCGGTCTTGGTCGTGAAGGCGCAGAGGAAGACGGAGCCGTTGAAGGTCGCCTCGCCGTAGGCGTCGGGCAGCCACGCATGAAGCGGCGGCACGGCGGCGTTGAGCAGGAAGCCGGCGGCGATCAGATACGTGGCAAGCGTCGGGTTGGCGACGTCGAGCGACACGAAAGCGAGCGAGCCGGTGGCCTTGTAGTGCAGCATGATGCCGGCGAGCAGCGCGACACCGCCGGCCATGTGGACGAGCAGGTAGCGATAGCCGGCACCGAGCGAGCGCTCGCGTCCGCGGAACCAGATGAGGAACGTCGAGGCCAGCGCCATGAGTTCCCAGAAGAGGAAGAGCGTGAGGAAATCGCCGGCGTAGATGGCGCCGAGCGAGCCGGCGACGTACGTCCAGGCAGCGACGTGCTCGGCGGTGCGTTTCACGTGCAGGCCGTAGAGCGTGCCGATGATCGCCATCAGGCTCATGATGTAGCCGAAGACCTGGCTGAGGCGGTCCACGCGGCCGAAGGTCAGCGTCCAGTCGAGGAAGCGGACTTCGCCAAAGGTGCCGTGCGACATCGAGAACACGCGTGCAAACGCGGCGATGGGGACGAGCAGCAGCCAGCCCTTGCGCAGGCGCTCGGGGACGAGCGGGGCGATCAGGGCGCCGACCAGCATGATCAGCGCGGGGTGAAGCCAGAAATTATTCACGGTAGAAATCCTCCCGCTTCATGATGCCCGAGTGGCCAAACCACTTGGAAACGAAAATGATGATCGTGCAGGCCAGGAAGCCGAAGACCGACCAGAAGCCGGGGATGTGCTCCGGCGCGGTGTGCGCGTGGTGCTTGTCCACGAGCGCCGGAATGGCGTCGATCACGACCAGCAGGCCGAGAATCACCCAGCAGATGCGGATCACCAACGGCAGGCGATCGCGCAGGAAATCGATGAGACGAACGAGGTTCATGACACAACAGCCCGGGCAAATTGCATGAAGAAGTCGGGGAAGACGCCGACAGCGACGGAGAGGAGCGCGGTGATGCAGAGGGGAATCAGCATCGAGAGCGGCGCCTCGCCTTGGTGGTGATGCTCACCGTGGCCATGGGCCGCCGCCGGCACCTGGCCGAAGTAGGCTTTATAGACCACGGGGACGAAATAGGCGGCGTTGAGGATCGTGGAGGCGATCAACACGCAAAGGATGCCGATGGAGTTGGCGTCCATCGCACCGACGAGCAGATGCCACTTCGAGACGAAGCCACCGACCGGCGGCACGCCGATCATGCTCAGCGCGGCGAGCGCGAAGGCGCCGAAGGTCCACGGCATCGAGCGGCCGAGGCCGCTCATCTCGGAGATGTCCTTTTTGTGGGCGGCGACGAAGATCGCGCCGGCACAGAAGAAGAGCGTGATCTTGGCGAAGGCGTGCGCCGCGATGTGGAAGAGACCGCCGGCGATGCCTGCCGGCGTGAGCAACGCCACGCCGAGGATGATGTATGAGAGCTGCGAGACCGTGGAGTACGCGAGCCGCGCCTTCAGGTTGTCCTTCGAGAGCGCGATGATCGACGCCACGAGGATGGTGAACGAAACGTAGTAGGCGGTCGCGGTGCCGAGGTGGAGCTTGTCCATCAGATCGACGCCGAAGACGTAGAGCATCACGCGCACCGTGGAGAACACGCCGACCTTCACGACGGCCACGGCGTGGAGCAACGCGCTGACCGGGGTCGGCGCCACCATGGCGCTCGGCAGCCAGCTATGGAGCGGCATGATGCCGTTCTTGGCGAAGCCGAGGATGCAGCAAGCGTAGAGCGCGATGATCACGCCGTTGTGCACGCCCGCGGGCAGGATACCGGTGTGGATGTTGGTCGCGAAATCGAGCGTGCCGGAGAGCACGTAGATGAGCGCCATCGCCGGGAAGATGAGAGCCTTGGCCGTCGAGGTGAGGTACGTGATGTACTTCAGGCCGCCCGCGTAGCCTTCCTCGTCCTGATGGTGGGCGACGAGCGGATAGGTGCAGACGCTCACGATCTCGTAGAAGAGATAAAGCGTGAGGAGATTGGCCGAGAAGGCGCAACCGATGGCGCCGAAGATCGCGAGCGCGAAGCAGGTGTTGAAACGCGTCTGGTTCTCCTCGTGGTGGCCGCGCATGTAGCCAGCCGAGTAAAACACCGCCAGCACCCACAGGAACGAGGCGACGAGCGCGAAGATCATCGAGAGCGCGTCGGCGCGCAGCGAGAAGCTCAGGCCCGGCAGCAGCTGAAACAGCGTGTAGTGCAGCGTCTGGCCGGCCTTGATCGCCGGGACCAGCGAGAACGTGAGGCCGAAGAGCGTAAGCGCCGCGACGAACGAGCAGGCTTCGCGGAGATTCGGTTTCTTGCCCGTGGCCATGACGAGGCCGGCGCCTGCGAGAGGCGCGAGCAACGCGAGGACGAGCCGGTAATCAGTGACGTTTTCCATGGCTCAGCCCTTCATCTCCGACAGCTCCTTCGAGACGATGGAGCGGTAATTGCGATAGACCGCGATGATGATGCTCAGCGCGATGGCGACCTCAGCGGCCGCGATACCCATCAGAAAAAGGACGGCGATCTGACCGGCGGCCGGATCGGGCGAGACGAAGCGGCTCATCGCCACGAAATTCAGGCCGGCGGAGGCGAAGATGAGTTCGCCGGAAATGAGCATGCCGATCAAGGTGCGGCGGCGCATCAGGCCGAAGATCCCGGTCGCCAGCAGAAACGCGGCGACGACGAGATAGACGTCGGGTTGTTCGTAGAGGTGTGCGAGCGTCATTCTTTGGTCCTCCCGCCGCGGGCAATCACAAGCGCCCCGAGGATGGCCACGAGGAGCACGAGCGAGATCAGTTCAAAAGCCATGCTGTAGGTGGAGAGCAGCGAGGTGCCGATGGCGGCGACGGAGCCGTCGTTGATCTTGGCCACCGGGGCTTCCCACTTGTGGCCGAGCGCGAGCTTGGCGAGGCCACCGAAAATGCCGGCCGCGATCACCACCGCGACGAGCGGAGCGATCACCGGATAAGGGCGCTTGTGCGTCTCCGGCGCCGGCTCGTCGGGCTCGGCGAGCATCACACCGAAGATGATCGTGACGCAGACCGCGCCGATGTAGATGAGGATTTCCATCAGCGCGAGGAACGGGCTGTGGAGGAAATAGAACAGGCCGGCGAGGCCGACGCACGCCAGCGCGAGGCCACTCACGCTGCGGATGATGCGTACGGTGTTCACCGCGATCAGCGCGCCGGCGACGGTCGTCGCGACGAACATGATAAACAGCCCGAGAGTGATCCAGTTGGAGGCGGGATTGGCCGAGGGAGCCGCCACCGCGAGAAGCGGGGTCAGGTTCATGATTTTTTTGCCTGCAAATCTTTATATCGCTGCACGAGGTCCATGTCGGCGTAGTCGTTGGTCGTGCTCGCGAGGTTGTAGCGTTTGGTAAATTCGATGGCCTTCACCGGCTTCACCGGGCAGGCCTCGATGCAGAGGCCGCAGAGGCTGCAGGTGCCGAAATCGAGGCGGAACTCGCTGACCGTCTTGCCGGGGCCATCGGTCTTTTTCACGCCCTCGACGATGATGCATGCGCTCGGGCAGGCACGCTCGCAGGACTTGCAGGCGATGCACAGCGAGGCCCCGCCGTCGGGATTCTGCGTCAACTGGATGTGGCCGCGGAAACGCGCCGGGATCGTCTCGGTCTGGCGCGGATAGTGCGTCGTGATGGTCGGCTTGAAGAATTCACGGATGGTGATGCTCAGACCCGTGAACAGGCTCTTCAGACCGAGGAGGACTTCCCAAAAAGTTTTCATGTGCTCAGAAAAGGTTGGGCAGTTTGAGCAAACCGGCCGTCAGCAGGAGCGTGACGAGGGAGACCGGGATGAGAATCTTCCACGAAAGATTGAGCAGGTTGTAGAACTGCGTGCGCGGGAAGGTCCATCGGATCCAGACCACGCAGAAGATGAGGAAGTACATCTTCGCAAAGAAGAATCCGGTGCCGAGCAAGGTGCCCCACCAGCCCCACTCCGCCGGCACAGTGCCAATCGGGCTCTGCCAGCCACCGAGGAAGAGCAACGTGGCCAGCGCGCAGCCGACGACGATGTTGGCGTACTCCGCCATGAAGAAGACGCCAAAGCCCATGCCCGCGTACTCGGTAAAGGCACCGGCGACGAGCTCGCTCTCCGCCTCCGCCATGTCGAACGGCGCGCGGTTGGTCTCGGCGAGCATGCAGGTGTAGAAAATCAGGAACGTGACCGGCACGAGAATGTTGCCGCCGATGTGGCCGGCCTGGAAATCCCAGATGCCGCGCACGATGTTCCACTGCCAGAAACCGCCGGCCTGCTGGTGGATGATCTCGTTGAGATTCATCGTGCCGGTGATCATGAGCAGCGTGATCACGACGAGCAGCATGGGGATTTCGTAGGCGACGTTTTGCGAGACGACGCGGGCCGCGGAGATGATCGCGTACTTGTTGCGCGAGGCCCAGCCGCCGAGCATCAGCGCCATGACGTTGATCGAGCCGAAGGCGAACACCAGCAGCAGGCCGATGTTGAGATCGCAGGCGAGGAGCTTGTCGCCAAACGGAATGACCGCCAGGCACATCATCGGAGGCATGAGCACCAGCGCGGGCGCGAGGCGGAAGAGCAGCGCATCGGCGCCGGGAGGCGTCATGACCTGCTTGGCCATGAGCTTGATGCCGTCGGCCGGCGGCTGGAGCAGGCCCCACGGGCCGGCTTCGTCGGGACCGGGGCGGCGCTGGAAGCGGCCCGCGCCCTTGCGCTCCACCCACACGAGGTAGGCGGCGTTGGCGCCCACGAAGGCGAGCGTGCCCACGAGGAACAACACGAGGCGCACGTAGAACCAGACTGGTTCCTGCGTGAGATAATCGAATATGGCGCTCATCGATCGATGTCAGGAATGACGAGGTCGAGGCTGCCCATGAAGGCGATCGCGTCAGCTAGGAGCATGCCCTTGGACGCTTCCTCGAAGAGGGAAAGGTTGGTGAAACACGGCGTGCGAAGGCGCACGCGGTAGGGATTTTCTTTGCCGTCGCTGGTCACCCGCACGAGCAGGCGACCGCGTGCGCACTCCGTGGCGTAGCAGAAATCGCCGACCGGCAGCTTCACGATGCGGGGCGCTTTGCCCATGGTCGGGCCGTCGGGAAGTTTCGCGATGGCCTGCTCGATGATGCGCAGGCTCTGTTCGATCTCATCCATGCGCACCAGATAGCGCGCCATGGAGTCGCCCTGCGGATAGTGCGGGATGTCGAAATCGAAATCCTTGTACACCGAGTACGGCTCGGCTTTGCGCACGTCGTAGGCGACGCCGGAGCCGCGCAGCACAGGACCGCACGCACCGTAGCGACGGCACATCTCGGCGCTGACGGGGCCGATGCCCTCGAGGCGCTTCCGGAGGATGATGTTATCCGTGACGAGGCGCTTGTACATTTTCATGCGCTCGCGCATGTACGGTACGAAGGCCTTGGTGCCGGAGACGAAGGCTTCGTCCACGTCGTTGCACAAACCGCCGAAGCGGTAATAGCAGAACGTCAGGCGCGAGCCGCAGATGCCCTCAAGCAGGTCGAGGATCTTTTCGCGGTCGTCGAATGCGTAGAGGATCGGGGTGAACCCGCCGAGATCCATGACCCAGGCGCCCCAGCCGACCAGATGGCTCGCGATGCGGTTGAGCTCCGAGGTGATCACGCGGATGTACTCGGCGCGCTGCGGCACCTCGATCTTCAGCGCACGCTCCACGACGCCGACGAAGGCGTGCGTGTAGGTCATCGCGGAAAGATAATCGACGCGGCTCGTGTTGGGCAGGTACTGCGCCCACGTGCGGTTCTCGCCCATCTTTTCGTGCATCCGGTGGATGTAGCCGATGACAGGCTGGGCGCTGGTGATATACTCGCCGTCCATCACGAGCTTCACGCGCAACACGCCGTGTGTGGCGGGATGCTGTGGCCCAAGATTGAGCGTGAATGTCTCGTCGGCGGGATCGCCAACGGGGATGAGATTGAGCGCCTTCACGGGTTAAAGTCCTTCCGCAAGGGGTGGTCGGTGGAGTCCTCCGGCATGAGAAACGGCGTCATGTCGGGATGGCCGATAAACTCGATGCCGTACATGTCGTGCGTCTCGCGTTCGTGCCAGTTTGCGCCGGGAAACACGCCCGAAATCGTCGCGATCTCCGGCTTCGCACGCGGGATGCGGGCCTTTACGACGGCACGGAGCCCGGTGGGAAAATGCAGGAAATCGTAGACGACCTCCATCAAGCCTTGGTCGAGCCAATCCATGCCGGTCACGGCATCAATCGCGAACCCGTGCCGGTCCAAAATCTGGGCGGCTTCGACGACCTTGTCGGCCGGCACCGTGGCTTCGAAATGAAAGCCCTTTTCGGCGAAATTGTAGACATCGACAGCCTTCGGCGGGGGAGGCGGCGGAGCCACGGGGACCGCAGGCGCCGGCGCAGGTTTCGGCGCAGGTGCGGGAGCTGGCGTGCCATCGGCAGCAGGCGCCGCAGGAGCGGCAGCCGGAGCCGGTTTGGGCGGCACGGGCTTCGGAAGAGGTGGCAGCGGGATGAAATCGGCCGCGGCGAGCGGCGCGAATTCCGCGGCGAGTTGCTCGGCGGTCACGCTCATGGGATTTTCACCTCCGGGAACCGGCGTTTGCCGGTGAGCTTCTTCTCCAGCTCCAAAATGCCCTCGATGAGGGCTTCGGGGCGAGGAGGGCAACCAGGCACATACACATCGACCGGGAATAGTTTATCTACGCCCTCCACGACCGAGTACTGGTTGGGATAGACGAACGGGCCGCCGCAGATGGCGCAGTTGCCAAGCGCGATCACCCACTTCGGCTCCAGCATCTGGTCGTAAAGCGTCTTGATCGCCGGCGCCATTTTCTTGTTCACCGTGCCGGCGACGATCATCACGTCGGCCTGGCGTGGCGATGGACGAAAAACCTCCGCGCCAAAACGCGACAGGTCGAAACGCGCCATGCCGGTCGCCATCATTTCAATGGCGCAGCAGGCCAGACCAAAGGTCAGCGGCCAGAGCGAGTTCGCCCGGCCGAGCGCGAGAAGGTCGTCGAGCGTGGCAAACTTGACGATCTGCGAAGTATCTACCGGCGTTTCCATTCGAAGATTCCTTTCTTGGCCGCGTAAACGAGCACGAGGGACAAAATACCGATGAAAATCACCACTTCCACGAAGTCGCGGACAGGGTACTGAGGCAGGCGATTATAAACCAACGCCACAGGAATGAGATAAAGTACATCTACCGCAAAGGCCACAAACACCAGCGCGTAAAGATAGTACAGCGCACTGTAGCGGATCCACGCATCGCCGATCGGCACCATGCCGCACTCGACGAACTGGCCGTTTTTCCCGGCCGACTCGCGCAGCCTCCGTGGCGAGAGCAGATAAACCACGATGAATGGGCCCACTGCAAACCCCAGCCCGCCCAGGCAGAAGGCGAAGATGTAGATCAGGTCGTATGTTGAAACGGGGTCCATAACAAAAAACTTTTGGCCATTATGAACCCCCGTCAATGGGTTCACTCCGCGCAACCGTCAAGCGCGGAGCAGATGCGAGCGTTGAGTAGTGGACTGACATCCACCGACCCAAAACCACTCTTCAGAATCCGGCAAATCGCCCCATCTGAAAACAGTTGAGAGCTCTAAAAACAGGAACGTAAGAAAGCAGATCCAATAGGCTTAAGACTTAGCAAGGACGGTACTAGGTAGGATTACGGCGCCTCATAAATCTCGACGAGCGCCACGCCAGTCGTGCTGGCCACGCCGGAAACCTGTGCCGTATAGACGCCTGGCTCCAAATCTGTGATCAGCGCCGCGTCCTTGGATCCTGCGGTGAGCGCGCCCATGCCCGCATCTTCGAAGGTCTGACTGGTCGCCGCCGAGCCGTCCCAATCGTCATTTTCCGCGACCTTCGTCCAGCCGCCTGTCCCGAGCTTGTACACCTCAAGCTTGGGATCGCCCAGATAGGAGGGGACCACATTCGAAATTCCCGGCCCGACGCCACGAATGATGACGCGTTTCGGGACGGAATCCCCCGCGAGCACAAACCCCACGATCAAGATGCTGCTATCCGTTCCCACATGGTTGCGGACCGAAAGGGCCGTCAGCCGCTTGGTCTTGTCAGCAAAATCACCGTCGTAGACCTCTGCGAGCGCAACACCAGTCCCCGAGACACCACTGACGTGCGCGCTGTAAATCCGCCCCGCAAGCGAGGTGGCATAAATCGCGGCATCCTTAGAGCCATCAGCCAATGCCCCCAAGCCAAGCTCAACAAATTTTGCCCGCGTGCCAGCGGAACTGTCCCAATCGTCGTTTGTGTCGACCAGCGTCCAGCTGCTCCCCCCATAGGATTGGAGCTCGAGTTTGGGGTCCACCAAGTAAGTCGAAACCGTCTCCGAAATTCCCGGCCCCACACCACGCACCATCGTCGGCTTTCCACTACCCGCGAAAACAAATCCCACGATCAGCGTCGCATCGCCCGTCCCCGCCTGCGCCCGCGCCGATAATGCCGAGAATTGAGTCCAGCCGGCGGAGAGAATCGCGACCCCGGACAGCCGCGTGCCAGTTGAGTCAGTCGTCGCACAGCGATAACGAAGGCCATTCATCGCCGAGGAGACCGAGCTCACCGAAAGCGTCGACGTGCCCGCTCCAGCATAAAAACCCCCATCGGTCACGTCTGTCCACGTAGCACCACCGTCGCTCGAAACCTGCCATTGATAGGAGACTGTGCCGGAGCCAGATGCGACCACACTAAACGTCACCGGTGATCCGACTGGCGCGCTCTCATTGGACGGTTGTGTGGAAATGCTCGGCCCCGAGGGGAAAACCGGGGCGAGAATCGTCAGCGGCCCCCATTCCATGGGGTACTGTTGGAAAAGCACCGGACACGCTTGCAGACCAATTTGCGCCGCCGCGCTTGGCGTAAAGGTAAACGAGGTCCCTGCGCTTACACTCTGGGACGCCCCCAAAGTTGCAGTGCTCACACCGGAGATCGCGACATTATCGATCCGCCAACCGACCGACGCGTCCGTCTGCGGATAGCGATTCCCACCATCAAACGAATAAAGAAAACGGAAACGAACAACGCGGCCTGCATACGGAGCGAGCGAAACCGTCCTCGTCGTAAAATTACTCTCCCCCGCCCCCCCTGAGCCACTCTGGGTGTAGAGATCCCCCCACGAGATCCCCTCATCGAAAGATATCTGAACATGTGCAGTCTGGGTAGACGACGCCCACGATAGGCGACTCGCAAAGGAAAGCGACGGCGCCCCGACCGTTTGCACATGATAAGACCCCGGGACCGTCAGCGTCTGCGAATCCGGCGTGGGATGGCAAAGGTGGTAACTGGCGGCACCGGATGATGACAGCGCCGAGTCGGAAATAGCATACGTGCCAGTGGTCACTCCGACAAGTTCTGGACTCGTTCCTATCTCCGCGCCCCACATCGAGGGCCCTGCGGCAAGCAACACCGTCCGCCAAGAATAAGTTGATGCAAAACCGGGCAGGGTGACCGTGTAACTTTCGGCAGCCCCGACGGTAGGTTGCAGGGCACCACTAATCACAGCACTGACCTCGCCCGGGCCACTGACATCCGGATCGTAAACAATCACTTGATAAGAGTATGAACTCTGCGGCGCACCAGAAATCCCCGTGATCGAGACAGCATAGGTCGTATCGGCAGTAGGTTTGGCATGCGGCTGCAGGCTGTCGGTATCGAGCCCATCCACGATCCAGACCAAAGAGTTTTCGCCCACGTTGTTCGTGATGGTCTCCTTGACGGCCGAGACGGCCACGCCGTTTTTGGTGACCGACACGGATGCATTCGAAAAATTCGCATTGGGGTAGCCGAATGACCAGCGCGCCGGAATCACCGTGTAGGGCACATAGCCCTTGGTCGGCCACGCCACGAACGAATCGCGCACGGCGGGACGCGCATTGTAATAATTGCTGTCTTGTACCCAGGTACTGTTGGCCGGCAAGAAATCGCCGGATTGAGGGACATCACCAGTCCCCATGGTCTGAGTTTGCGGATAAAGAATCCAACGGCGATGCCCCGCCGCCGTGTTATTCGAATAGGGATCGACCATGTAGCCATTGATCGCATCGACGCCGCACGACCCTAGGGCGAGGTTCGAGCTTCCCGCAGCCTCGTCACCATCAGCCGTATAGAGCAACCATGTGGTAGGCGGTTCATGGCTGAGCGTGTTGTTTGCCGACATCATGAGTGCGGCCTGCTGACTTTTCGCGCTGTAAGTGTCGTTGAACGTGATCGCGGCGGGCAGGCCCGCCATCGCCCGGTACCAGTTGATCCGTGTCCGCACCGCTTCCTTAAACCCAGCCGCCGTTGTGCCCGGAGTCCCCGTCGCGCTCGTACCTGGCGTCCCCGAAATCGAGCCGGTCCACTGGATGGGCTCGTTCACATCCGTGAAAAAAACCGCGCGGTAAAAGGCCCTCGATTCCGCACGTGTCCCGGGATTGACCACCATCGGCTCACCCGAGCCGCGCGAGGCAAAACGCCCGGAAGAAGACTCCATGCGTCGCATCTGCTCGACCAACTCTGGTGTCGGCGCAGTGGGCTGGGCGAACACCGAACACAGCGCAGACGCAGCCAACGCTGCGCCCCAACGAACCAACGAAGAAGGGGCATTCATGGGGAGAAAATGAAAGCCTGATTCGTCACAAAACAAGG
>MWDT01000039.1 GCA_002070825.1 Verrucomicrobia bacterium ADurb.Bin122 | reverse complement strand
CATGCCGGCAGCGAAAGCACGCCCGTGCTCCACCGCAAGCCAGCTTCATTGGGGCGCGATTCCGTGAGGGCCTTGCCGCCGACGATGACGCCGCCCGGTGGAGTCGGATGGTAGCCGGCGGACGCGGTGGAGGCAGACAGTGAGTTGTGGCAGTGGCTGTGGAGGCCGGAAAACCTCAACGCCGTGTGTCGATGGAAGCGCGCCTGCTGCGCGGATGAGCACCCACTCCATCGTGCAAGCCGCGCTCACCAACGAGTGGCTCAAGCAACAAGGAGTCGTCTCCCTGCATGAAAGTTGGATTGCCTACCATTACCCCGACGGCGCCGAGTGATGGAGACTGGAACCGCCCGGTACGGACCCGTACGCAGGGTGGTGTGGGGGCCGGAGGCTAACTACCTCCGGCTACCCGATTGGGCCTTCTTCCTCTTGTCTTCAACTTTCTTTCCGACGGCCGTGAAGCGAGCCTTCAAGTATTCGATGGCGGAGCTCGGCACTTGATCGGTCGGCAGCGTCAAGGCGCCAGCAGACCTCGGGAATAGCAGGAGCGTATCGAAGTCGGAAATCATCAGGCCGGAAAATGCATCCCACTTCAGCTTGGTGCTTCCGACTTGTGAGGTGCTCTCAACCTCCCCCTCGGACAGGGCATAAACGACGGGGGCATCGCCCTGTCTGCTGACCCAATCGTCAATCGACTTCGACTGCCTGATCCACGCAGCGACGAAAATCGCGGTCCCGACCCCAGCTACCGCGAGGAAGAAGATGCACCATCCTCGTAGCTCGGGATCGGAGTAACTGACGCCGACAAAGATGAGGATAAAGAGATAGGCTATCGCGAGCTTCCACGCGCCGTAAAACATACGCTTGGCATACGACCTCTTCAGGAAACGGGCGTCTAGTTTGAGCGGAAATTGCATGCTATGGCTTTCGGCGAACGTTCAGGGGTGAGGGACGGAGGGCGGCTGACTGGGCTTGGAAGGCGGGCACTTCACCTCCGTTCCCTCTGGTCGCTTGTTAGCCTATTCTGGTTTGAACGGTATGATCGTCGCGAGGTCATCATCGACGTCGATCTGGTAGGTCATCGCAAGAGCGCCAACCAATCGGCCTGCATGCGCTCGTAGGTCTGCCAGGCTCGTCCTGAAAAGGGCCTCTCGAACTACCGGCTTGTAGGTTGGGTAGCTCGGATCACCGATGTAGTCACAGAATTCACGGCACGACTTCCGGAACTTCTTGAACAGGACCGGCAACTCTTTGGGGCCACCAATCTCCGGCGCAATCTGGGTGAGGAAATCTCGGATCATCTCAACTGAGCGCAGACAGTACTGAGCGCCTTCGCGCTCCTCTTCGCGATAGAGAACCCTGCGGTCTTCGAGGAACGCAAGAAGGCGGCTGGCCAAATCGCGCTGGTTCGCAGGAGGAGTCCACTGAACACCAACAAACGGAGTGCTGAAACCGTTGATTCTTTTGATGTCAGACCAGCGCATGGGATTCCTTTCTTTTCGGCTAACAGTGTTATTAGCCCTTACTGCGTTTCATGACCTGAATTGGGATGGGGCGCGTGGGCATGGGGTTGTGGGTTCTGGAAGAAGATTTTTCGAATTCGCATCGGGGCGATGCGGGGCGGCTGTGAGGTCGCCGATCAAGATTAGGGAAGCCCTGAAAGTCGAGCCTGTTGGCAGGCGCGGCTTTACGGCGGTGGGGCGAAAAGTGAATGGCGGATTGTTTAAGGTGCAGACTGAAAATGGCGACCCGCAGGGAGCGGATAACGCGCTCACCTGACGAGTCGCGTCCGGCGTCCGCGTCGCATGGCGCCAATCTCGCCTTCGTCGTGCCGGCTTGCGTCGGCGGTGCGTCGAAGGCGTTTCGCGGCCCGCGCGCCGACGATGCCGCCACGATCCTGCCGGTGGGCGGACGTGGCGGCACGGGGCGGGTCAGTCTTTGCTCACGGAGAATTCGTAGCGCCCGGAGCCGACGGTCAGATGGACTTGGCCATCCTGCGCGATTGCCTGGACGACTCCGGGTGCGGATGCGGCGGGCTTTTCGCCTTCGCGCACGGCTTCGGCGTTGCGAGCCGGGACGACGATCTCCGCGCAGGTATTGGCGGGGACGGTGACGGCCAGTCGCAGACCGTCTTGGGTGCGCGTCCATTCCGAGCGGATCAGGCCGTGGGGCGTTTGCAGGTGGCAGGTGGCATGATCCAGCGCGTCGGCTCCGACGAGCGGGGCGATGCGGAACTTTTTGTAACCGGGCTCGACGATCTGCACGCCGCCGAGGTGCCCGAACATCCAGTCGCCCACGGCACCGTAGGCATAGTGGTTAAAGGAGTTCATCTCCACGGGGCCGAACTGGCCGTCGGCGCGGATGGTGTTCCAGCGTTCCCACATGGTGGTCGCGCCCATGCGGATCTCGAAGCCCCACGAGGGATAGTCCTCGTTGAGGAGCAGGCGCATGGCGAGGTCGTCGCGCCCGATCTTGCTGAGCGCGGGCAACAGCCAGGGCGTGCCGAGGAAGCCGGTCTTCAGGTGGAAATTGTCGGCGGCGAGTTTCTCGACGAATTTCCCGGCGGTGAGCGTGCGCGCGTCCGGATCGGCGATCAGGTCCATGCCGAGCGCCATCGCGTAAACGGTCTGCGTACCGATTTTGAGGGAGCCGTCGGGGTGGCGGTACGCCGCGACGAACGCCTCGCGGATCTTCGGGACCAGCGCCGCATCGCCTCCCAGTTTTGCCGGAGGATGCGCGTGTCGCCGGTGGCGCGCCACACGGTGTAGGGGACGATGATGAACGCGTCGGACCAGCCCACGCCGGTGACGTCGAAATAGTCGCGCGGTTGCGGCACGATGGCGGGGAGGTTGCCGTTGGGGCGCTGTGCGTCGCGCAGGTCGTCCATCCACTTCGAGAGGAATGCCCGCGTGTCTTGGTAGCGCGACGCGGTCGTGGCGAAGACGGCGAAGTCGCCGGTCCAGGCGAGGCGCTCGTCGCGCGCCGGGGTGTCGGTGGGGATGGAGAGGAAGTTGCCCCGCTGGCCCCAGCGGATGTTGCGCACGAGCTGGTCGATCATCGGGTGCGCGAGGCGCAGGTCGCCGGTGTTGCGCAGATCGGAGCCGAGGACGACGGCGGCGACGTCGCCAGCCTCCGGTGGCAACGTGGTGCCTGTGACTTCGACGTAGCGGAAGCCGTGCTGGGTGAACGTGGGCTGGTACACCACCGTCTCGTCGCGGGCGAAGGTGTAGGTGTCCGTCGCCTTCGCGGTGCGAAGGCTTTCGGTGTAGAGGCGGCCGCGGCGCTCGCCTGGCGGTTGATCTCCTCCGCGAAACGGAGCCGGACGGTCTGGCCAGCTTTGCCGGTGAGCTTGATCCGCGCGAAGCCGATGAGGTTTTGCCCGAGGTCGTACACGTACTCGCCGGGCACCGGCTCCGAGCGCGAGCGGGCCGTGACCAACTCGGTCGCGCGTACCGGTTCGTCGGGCTGCGGCACGAGGACGCGTGAGTCGCCCGGCACGACCGCGACGGGGAGCCATTTCGAGGCGTCGAAGTCTGCGCGGTCCCAGCCGGGCTGCTCGCGGCGTGCGTCGTAGGTTTCGCCGTCCTGCAGGTCGGCCTGGACGAAGGGGCCCTCGGATGAGCGCCAGCTCTCGTCGGTCACGAAGTCCTCGGTCGAGCCGTCTGCGTAGGTGACGCGGAGCTTGGCGATCACGGCGAGCGTGTCGCCGTAGATGCCGGGCCAGTTGAGCCCGACCTTGCCGCGATACCAGCCGTCGGCGAGCGCGGCACCGAGCGCGTTGTCGCCGGTGTGCAGCAGGGGTGTCACGTCGTAAGTCTGCGTCTGGAGGCGGTGTGTGTAGTCGGTCCAGCCGGGGGCGAGGAACTGGTCGCCGACCTTTTGGCCGTTGAGCGAAAATTGGTAGACGCCGTGGGCCGTGGCGTAGAGGCGTGCGCGCTTCACCGGCTTGGCGAGTGTGACGACGCGGCGGAATAGGGGCAGGGCGCTTGCGGTGACGGACTGGCCGTTGCTCGCGGGCGCTGGCTGCGGGTGGGCGATCCACTTTGCGTCCGCCCATTCGGCGGCGGGCAACCCGGTCTCGAACCAAGCCGGGGCGCTCCACGCGCTCTCGGTGCCGTTGCCGTCCCAGATCTTTGCCTGCCAGTAGTAGCGCGTCGCCGGACGCAGCGGTCGAGAGGCGGGCAGGGCGATGTCGGTCTGCCGGTCCGAGGCGACGCGGCCGGAGTCCCAGACGTCGTCGGCGCCCTCGGTCGTGCCGACGCGCACCCGGTAGGCGCCCTGGACCGTGCCGCGGGTGTCGGCCTCGATGGACCACGCCAGCGAAAGGGCGTCGCCGCCGATGCCGAGCGGATTGATCCGGCCATTAGTCGTCATTTGCCCCACCGAGAGCGCATGTGCGTCGGTGATGGCGGCAAATCCGAGTACCACTGAGGTAATCGCGAGGCGGAGGATGGCGGATGTGCCCGGACTGGGTTGGGCGAGGCGTGTGCGCAGCCAAAAAAGCATCGCGCATTCAGGGCTCTGATGAGCGCCCAGCGCAATACTGTGGAATGGGCGGGCCGTGGCCGGTGGGAGCCCCGCCGGCACCGCGGCGACGATCCAGCCGGCGGAGTGAGGCGGTGGCCCGCCTGCTGGGATGGGTTAGCGTTTCGCGACGAACCACTCGACGGTGGCGGAGAGGGCGTGCGCGCCGTGTTCGTCGTGAAGATCCACGCCGACCTCGACGAGCGCCCGGCCCTTGGTCGTGAGCGCTGCGACGAACTGCGCGTCTTGTTCGCTGGAGATGGAGGCTTGGGAATGCACGGCGCCCTGTGCCGGTTTTCTGAACTTCGTTTCCATGCGCCGTACGACGGGGACGACTTCGAAGCCCAGCGTGCCGTATTTTCCGAGAAGGAGCGCACCGCTGCTCGCCTCAGCCAGCGTCATCAACGCACCGGCATGTACGGTGCCGAGGTGGTTGTGGTAACGCGGGTCGGCGGGCAACATCAGGAGCGAGCCCTCTTGGGAAGAGCGGGCGATGCCGACGAGTTGGTTGAAGGGAAGTTCGGTGACATTCATGGCAACGTGGGGTGAGTCGATCGATGCGGAGATCAACGGCACAAACGCGCGCCGTGGGCGGGTTCAACTCGCGCCGAGGAGGGCGTCGAGCAGGCGTTCGTTGGCGTGCTCGTTGTGGGCGATCGCGTCGTGGACGTCGGGGCGGAGGGCTTCGAGCGGGTCTGCGGGGCGCTCGCCGCAAATGTCGGCGCCGCAGATGTGGTGCGAGTCGGTGAGCGAGTGGATGAAGGGCTCGACGCTATCGAGGGTGAAGTCGCCCTGATCCCAGTCGGTGCGCACGAGGGCGGGGGAAAACACGTCCTTGTCGATGCTCAGATAGACGTCGTCGGTGGGAATGGTGCTCCAGAGGCGCTCGGGTGTGGTGGTGGGGAGTTCGGAGACGAAGTGAATGCGCTGGCGCAGCTCGGGCGGCACTTGGCGCGTGGCGTCGGCGGGCGGGCCAATGACCACGGCGTGCGCGAGCAGCGACAGATTGAGAAACGCGTGACGAATCCACGAGCCGCAGGAGAGCAGGCCGGGCAGGGCGCTTTCGTAGCAGTCGGTGTGATGATCGAAGAGCACGAGCGTGAAAGGGCGGGTGAGGCGGGCGATCCGGGCAAGCGCGGCGTAGTGGTAGTTGCCCGAGCCGATGAGGGTGATGGGCGTGGCGTCGCCGGATGGCAGTGCGCGCTGGATGGCGCGAAACGAGGCTTCGGAGCAGTACCGGCTGGTCTGGCGCAGGGCGTGAAAATCGATCCAGCGGTGTTCGTATCGGGCGCAAAGCTCTGGCTGCTGGGCATAGGTGCCGTCGAAATCGAGTACGGTGATTTCCGGGTGGCTGAGGCTCATGATGCGACTGTAGTCGAATGAGATGGCTCTGCTCATAGGACGGGCGGAGGGAAAAGAAAACTGCAAATTCGTGCGGCGCAGGCGGCGCGGCTGGGCGATTGACAGGCGCGGGCGAAACGGGCGAGGCTGCGCGCCTTACGGCCCTGTAATCGTACACAGGACCAAAACTTCATTACATATGTCCACGTCTCCGCTCGAAGAAATCCGGCACTCGGCTTCCCATGTGCTGGCCACGGCAATTCTCCGCGTCTTCCCCGACGCGAAGCTCGATATCGGACCCGCTACGGAAAGCGGTTTCTACTACGACATCGATCTGGAGCACAAACTGACGGCCGAGGATCTCACGAAGCTCGAGGCCGAGATGAAGAAGGTGATCGACGAGAACCAGTCTTTCCGGCGCTCGGAGGTCTCGCGTGAGGAAGCGGTGGAGCTCATCAAGAAGAGCGGCCAGGAACGCTACAAGCTGGGCCGTCTGGCGGACGTGCCGGAGGGCGAGGCGATTTCGTTTTATCAAAACGGCGAGTTCCTCGATCTGTGCGCGGGGCCGCACGTGCGGTACACGAAACAGATCAAGGCGTTTAAGCTGCTCTCGATCGCGGGCGCGTACCACCGCGGCGACGAGAAGAACAAGCAGCTCCAGCGCATCTACGGCACGGCCTTTGCCTCGAAGGAGGAGCTCGCGCAGTACCTGGAGCGCATGGAGCAGGCCAAGCAGCGCGACCACCGCAAGCTCGGTCGCGACCTCAAACTTTTCGTGATCGACGACGACGTGGGCCAGGGCCTGATCCTGTGGACGCCCGCCGGCTCGGTCATCCGCCAGGAATTGCAAACCTTCATCCTGGGCGAACTGCAAAAGCAGGGCTACTCGCAGGTCTTCACGCCGCACATCGGCAAGCTCACGCTCTACAAGACCTCGGGCCACTTCCCGTACTACAAGGAGTCGCAGTTCCCGGCGATCATGGACCCCGATCAGCTCGCGCAAATCGCGCACGAGGGCTGCTCCTGCGCCGACATGACCGCACGCCTCGACGCCGTCTCGACGAGCTTCCAAGCGGAGATCAACCGCCGCGCGGGCCGTGAGGTGATCCCGGCCGACCGCACGAAGGCCGACGAGTCGCTGCTCGACGGCTTCCTGCTCAAGCCGATGAACTGCCCGCATCACATCAAGATCTATGCGTCGCAGCCGCACTCGTACCGCGATCTGCCGCTGCGGCTCGCGGAGTTTGGCACCGTTTACCGCTGGGAACAGTCCGGCGAGCTCAACGGCATGACGCGCGTGCGCGGCTTCACGCAGGACGACGCGCACCTTTTCTGCACCGAGGAGCAGGTCGCCCAGGAAGTGCTCGGCTGTCTCTCGCTGGTGAAGATCGTGCTGACGACGCTCGGCATGAGCGACTACCGCGTGCGCGTCGGCCTGCGCGATCCGGATTCCAACAAGTACACCGGCACCAAGGAAAACTGGGACAAGGCGGAGAACGCCTGCCGCGAGGCGGCCAAGACCCTCGGCGTGCCGTTCACCGAGGAGCCCGGCGAGGCGGCGTTCTACGGCCCGAAGATCGACTTCGTGGTGCGCGACGTGATCGGCCGCGAGTGGCAGCTCGGCACCGTGCAGGTGGACTACAATCTGCCCGTGCGCTTCGATCTCTCGTACATCGGCGCCGACAACCAGCCGCACCGTCCGGTGATGATCCACCGCGCGCCGTTCGGCTCGATGGAGCGCTTCTGCGGCGTGTTGATCGAACACTTTGCCGGCGACTTCCCGGCCTGGCTCGCGCCCGAACAGGTGCGCCTGGTGCCGATCAGCGAAAAGACGCTCGATTACGGCAAGGACCTGCTCGCGCAACTCAAGGCCGCCGGCGTCCGTGCCGTGCTCGACGAGCACAACGACAAGCTCGGCGCCAAGATCCGCCGCGCCGAGATCGAGAAGGTGCCTTACACCTTGGTACTCGGCCAGAAAGAGGCTGAGGCGAAGGCCGTGAGCGTGCGTTCCCGTGCGCGCGGCGATGAGGGTGTGCAACCCTTTGCCGAGTATATGGAACGCCTGGTGCAGGAAATCCGCACCCGGGCATTGCCGGCCAAGAAGGTTTAAGCTTGATTGGCGGGGCGCGCACCGGAGTGCGCGCTCCCTGCCATGCCCCGCCACACCTTCGCCACCGCTCTGGGCCACTGCGCTTTGTCGTGGAGCGAGCTCGGCGTGTCGCGTTTCGAACTGCCGGAGGCGATGGCGCGCCCGGGCGACATCACGCTGCCGCCGCCGAATATCCTGTCACTGGCGGGACGGGTGCAGCGGCATATGGCGGGCGATTTGCAGGATTTTGCCGACGTCTCCTTTGATTGGAGCGATCTGTCGGAGTTTCAGCGTCAGGTGTACGAGGCGGCGCTGGCGGTGAAGGCGGGCTTTGTGCTGTCGTATGGCGAGCTGACTGCGGCGCTGGGGTTGTCGCGCGGGGCGGCGCGTGCGGTCGGCTCGGCGCTGGGGAGCAACCCGCTTCCGCTTTTGGTACCGTGTCACCGTTTTGTTGGCACGGGTGGGAAGATGGTCGGTTTTTCGGGGCAGGGTGGTGTTGCCACCAAGGTGCGTTTGCTGGCCCTCGAGGGCGCCCAGTTGCTCGCGGAGTAGGGGCGGTTTTTTCTGCGGCGGCAGCACTCGCTGGTTGCGCATTGCCTTCCAGGTGGTTCTCTCGGGGTTTCCCCTCCCAAATGCGAGTCCTTGTTGTAGAAGACGAACCCACCGCACAGCGCGTGATCAAGATGTTCTTGGAACGCTCTGGTTACGAGCCGGTGCTCTTCGACGACGGGCAAAAGGCTTTTGAGCTGGCGTCGTCGGCCGATTCGCCGCCGCTGATCATCCTCGACTGGATGTTGCCGGGCATGGACGGACCGTCGTTGTGCAAGGCCCTGCGCGCGGCCAAGCCCAAGATCCGCCCGTATGTGATCATGCTGAGCTCGAAAACGGGCAAGGAGGACGTCGCGGCCGGGCTCGATGCCGGAGCCGATGACTACGTCTCAAAACCTTTCAACATTGGCGAGATGCAGGCGCGGCTGCGCGTGGCCTGCCGGGCCATCCAGTTCCAGCACGAGATCCAGCGCCAGCTCGACGACAATGACCGGCTCAACCAGCGCAACAACCTGCTGAGCGAAATCATCAGCAAGCAGCGTGAGCAGATCGCGCTGGCGGTCGCGCCTGCGCCATCCAGTGAGGTGCCCGATTCCGACGCGTTTTCCCATGAAGACGTGCGTGGTGCGCTCACGGTCTCGGTCCCCGAGCTGCGCCTGCAGTTGGACGGCGTGTGCCCTTGTGAAAGTGTCCCACCGCTCGATCCGGTGTTTTACGGTGCGTGGAATGCCGTGATGGTGGCCTCGACTAAACACTGGACCGACCTGCTGGTGATCGGCTCTGGCGAGACCCTCGGCTATCTCTTTGAAAAATCGCTCGGGCGCGCCCCGGTGAACATGGTGGAGAGCCAGAGCTTCTGGGCGGAGTTGGCGCGCGTGGTCGGTCTTGGCCTGATCCGCACGGCGGAGCTCAAGGGGCGGACGGGCGTGCTTCCGATGATGTCGCGCACGTTCCCCCTCGGTTTGGGACCGCAGGGAAACCTGCCGCCGCTGCCAGCGCAGACGCAGGCCTACGAGTTGAGCATCGCCGGTCGTCAGATTTTGATGACGCTTTCGGCGCAGCCGGAGGCTGCGTTGACCGTGGCCCCGAAGCATCTGCGCGAGCTCGATATCCTTTCAGAGGCGTTTCCGCCGAATTTCGCGAGCAGCATCCCGCTGTTCAAGGAGGGGGCGGTCATGACGGATCGCTTCATCGAGAAGCTGATCTGCCGGGAGCAGGACTTGCAGGAGGAAGACACGGTGCTGCGAGTGTACCGGCCGTCGCCGCTGGCCAAGTTTATTCAAAGGAATTCGTAAGCTTGCCGTCATGGGAGGCGGGAAATACCCGCTTCATCCGGGCGTTGCTACGTAGCATTCCCCGCGCGCTTGGATTGAGCCGCCGGGATCTTGCGCGTTCTATCCCTTCACCCCCCGAAAGCCCCCCAAAATGCGTGTACTTGTTGTCGACGACGAACCCACCGCTCAAAAAGTGATGCAGCTTTTTTTGGCGCGTTCTGGCTACACGCCGATCATCCACTCCGACGGAAGCAAGGTCCTCGAATTGGCACAATCCGAGGACCCGCCACCGATCATCGTGCTCGATTGGATGCTCCCTGGCGCCGATGGTCTGACGATCTGCAGGGCCCTGCGTACGGCCAAGTTGAAGTCCCGTCCGTACATCTTCATGCTCAGCTCGAAGACGAACCGCGACGATGTCGCGGCCGCCCTCGACGCCGGAGCGGATGATTACGTCACCAAGCCTTTTCATATCAACGAACTGCAGGCGCGCCTGCGAGTGGCGAAGCGGACGATCGAGTACCAGCAGGAGCTCTTGCACCAGATCGCCGACAATGAGGCGCTGCACCAGCGCAACAGCCTCCTCGGTGAGTTGATCAGCAAGCAACAGCCGGCGTCGGTCCCCGCGGCGGCGCCCGTGGTGCCGCCAGCTTCGCCGGTCCCCGCACCGGCTGTGGTCGTGGTGCCTGATGCCGCGCCTGCGCCCAAGCCACCCAAGACGGACGTCCTGTTCACGACGCACGAAATTCGCTACCTTCTTTCCGCCACACTCATGGAGCTGCGGCTGGTGCTTGAGCGTGTCACCCTCCGTGCGGATGTCATCGAGCCGAAACTCGTCAACTACGGCGCATGGAGTGCGATCATGCTGCACACGAAGGGTTACTGGATGGATTTGCTCCTGTTGGCCAAAGGCGAGGCCAGTGGTAAACTTTTCGCCCAGTCGCTCGGACGCGTTTCCACGAGCATGGGGGAGAACGAAGTGTTTCTGGCCGAGCTGGCGCGTGTTGTCGGCCTCGGCTTCACGCGCACACTCAACACGCGGCAGGCCTCCGCCGGCCAGCCGCTGTTGTCTCGCACCCTGAATTTCAGCGGGCGCACCGGGCTGCCCCGGCTCCCACTCGATACGAAAGTGTACGATCTCGTGATCGAAGGGCAGGAGGTTCAGCTGCTGGTGATGCTCAGCGACGATGCGGCCATCCGGGTGTCGCCCTCCAGCCTGCGCGAGGGGGACATCCTCGCCGAGTCGTATCCGCCGCCTTCGCGCACCGAGGTGCCCATCTTCAAGGAGGGGGTGACCATGACCCCTCGTTTTATAGAAAAACTCGTGGATCAGATGGAGGTGGAGCCGGCGGACTGGACGCTGGCCATCTACCGGCCGTCGCCGCTGGCGAAGTTCTTCCAGCGCGGTGTCCGCACGCTTAGCGCCCTCGACTGAGGTTGGACCAGTGGCGCCCCCGCTCGACTGGGGTTTGCCGCCAGCACGTGTGCCGGGCGGATGCAAGCCGAGCGTTGACCCGGCTGCGTGGCGCGGCTTCATCGCGCGCCATGGCCAC
>MWDT01000038.1 GCA_002070825.1 Verrucomicrobia bacterium ADurb.Bin122 | reverse complement strand
GCGTTGTCGTCCTCGGTGTGCGCGTGGCGCGCCTCACAGTATTTCGGGCATTCGGGGACAGCTTGCGGGGTCATTCTGTCGCTCCTTTCGCTCGGTCAATCTGTCTCGGCCACGCGCCAGCCGCGCACGCCACGCACGCCGCGCCGTTCGGGTTGATTGCCGTCGGCAGGCCGTCCGGCATCTGAACGCGCGCACAGTACATCTGTGTCTGGTAGTTTGGCCCGCCCTCGCGCCATACGCGATAGTCGCCGTAGCAGCACGGCGGGAGGGGCGGCTCGGTATGATACCGCCTCACCCCATTGACCACGGCAGAACAGGCGTCGCGGATCGCGGTGCGCTGCTCAAATGGCAGCGCCTTCAGAGCGTCGGCGCGCGATGAGTCGAGCATGGTGATCTCCTACGAATAGGACACAGAGAACGTCCCGGTGTTACCGGACTGCGGTTCGCCCGCGCTGCCTGCATCGGTGTCGTATGTCCCGCGCGGGTCACAGTCCGGGCCGGTCGGCAGGGACGACCGTTTTCGCAAGCCATACTGCCAGCCGTTGTCCGGGTAATAGTTGATCCCCCACCCCGTCTCGCCGCCGTAGTAGTACAACTCCATCTGGTACGTTCCGCTACCCCACGGCGGGACAGGGCCGCCGACGGTCTTCATCCACGAGCAGCCGCTTTCCCACTCCAGCGCGTGCGCGCCATTCGCCTCCGTCCAGTCCTCCGTAAACCCGGAGCCGGTCGCGTAGATCGTATCCGGCAGCGCGGGGTCACAGGAGTTGCAGGTGTTCAGGCCCGGCTCCCACGACTCAGGCGCGGCGGCGCGGCGGCGCGGCAGCAGTAGGTATTGCATGGCAATCTACTCCAACACGAGGACGAGGATGACCGTCAGGTCCGTAGCGTCGCCGTTGCCGCCCTGCGTCTTGAGGACGCAGTCCAACGTGGTGCCAGGCCGCACGCGATTCCCGCCGTCGTGAGACACGCTCACCGCGCCGTGTTCGCACCAGTTCGGTCGCGTGCCGGCAGCATCGTTGCCAGGTGCGATACCGTAGCCGTTGTTGTCGTTCAGCACATGGGGCACGGTTTGTATCTGCGGATCGGAGCCGGTGTCCGCCGTCATGTTCCACGCGCCGGCCTGCACAATGCGCGCAGGCGCCCCACCCCAGGGGATCAGGCCGCCCATGAGCGCGTGATACAGCTGAGCGTCAACGGCCTCGCCGGAATACTCGCCGCTGATCGGGATGTTCACCACGATGACGCGGTCGCTGTCGCCGTACTCCATTTCGAGGATGTTGTCGGCGTCGAGAGGTTGGCCCGCCACGAGCGCGTGACAGAGCGCGTACTCGCTCGTCGCGTCCGCCGCCTCGGCCCAGATGATCGCCGCCGGCGACTCGCTAATGACGCTGAGAGTGGCGATTTTGCTAGTGCCGTCGTAGTCCACCACGATGGCGCGCTGCCCAACGCCGGTCCCGCTGATGATCTGCACGATCATCCCGTTGTAGTAGTCATCCTCGCTGCTGGCGTCCGCCGCCAGTGTGATCGTCGCGTCGAACGGGTCGGCGGTGTACGACCCGCCCTGCGCTGTCCCCTGGTGCGGTGTGTGTGTCACGTCGCCGCCGAACGCGCGGAGAATGCCGTAGCGATAATCGCCAGCGGCGTCGCCGTCGCATCGCCAGCGCAACGGCAGCGCCAGATTCACGTTGACCACTGGCCCGTTCGGTTCGAGGTCTACTCCGGGGATTTTGGCTGTCAGCGCGAGAGTGCCGTATCCCCACGCTGTCGCCGCGAATCCCTCGAACGCCGTCCACCGCGCCGCGCCGCCGCCGGGGGAGAGCGCGTCGAGCGCCTCGCGCACGGCCTGCTCGCTCGGGATGTTGTCGTCGCTGCCGGGATCGCCGATCTCGGTGACGATGGCGTCGGACTCGACGAGGTCCGACGGCGCGACGCCGGCGTCCGTCAGCAGTTTGCCAGTGACGCCGTCGAACGCCACCAGGTTGCCGTCGGTCGCGGATGCGGGGCCGTCCACGTCGCCCTCGCCGGCGGGGCCGGTCGGGCCGCGTCGGGTCGGGGCGAGGAGGTTCACCGTCTCGCCGGCGGCGATCTCCTCGGTCCAAACAACGGTCGACGCGCCGCCGCTGACGACGTGCGTGATCGTGACGGTGTGCGCCACGGTGTCGCGGTTGGCCACGAACAGGTCGCTGACGAGTTTGTTCCCCGAGGTCGGGGCCTCGACTGCGGTGACCGGCGTCGTGCCGTCGAACGTCCCCGCCAGACGCCCCAGGGCGTTCGAGTTCGTGATCCAGCAGGCCACGAACGTCGGCGCCGTGGTGCTGTGCGCGGCGGCGAGTTTCACGGTGATCGAATCGGTCGTCGCTAGGGTGAGCATGGTTTACCACTCCAACAGGGATCGCCAGAGAGGGCGCTCGGTCGGGTCGAGCGTGCCGGGGATGTCGCCGAACAACAGCGACCGCCAGAACAGGTTCGGGTTCGCCGGGCCGGTCGGGTCCTCGCCGATCAGCAGCGTGTCGGCGTCAATCACCGTCACCGGCTCGTCGTTGCCGATCAGCAGCGCGCCGTAGTCGTTTTCCTCGATGGGGGTGTTCCACGCCGATGGGACGTGCGTCGTTGCCGCAAAGCGAACTTTGGACGAGGCATTGATAACGCGGTGCACTGGAATAACCCTCCTACGATGCCGCCCCAACTCCAGGTCGAAGTCCACCACGTTGGCGGAGACGTGGTAGGTTGCGGGGCGACTGACAACGCGGCCATAGAACCCGACCCGCCCGTCCACAAAGTCGTTCGCGATACAGGACGTTCCGTAGCGCGGATCGTCAATGTTCCGCAGCTCGAGGTGCACGTCCGTGCCGACCACGACCTTCCGCAGCCGCAGCCGCTGATAGTCAATGCGCAGGGTCGCACCCGGCGCCATCTCCTCCAGTGTGCCGGAGCAACGGACCGTTTCGACGCCGTCCTCAAACCGCGAAATCCCCATCGCGCCGGCCACTATCTGATACGTCGTGATCCCGTTTCCGATGACGTCTGTGATCGCGAACCATCCCAACCAGTATGTGCCGCTGTTCTGCGCCCCCGCCACAACGCCGTACCGCCAGCCCTCGACTGTGTACCGCGACATCACACCTGGGAAGAGCACATGCAGATAGCCGTTGGCCTCCAGCGTTGCGAGTCGCATCGGCAGCCGGTGCAGCGTGAGTACGCTGCACGGTTCCGCGCCGCCCTCCTCCATTTGAATCGCCGCCGCCGGAGATTTGTAGTACGGCCACGGAGCGGGGAGGCCGGAAGGGACTGCCGACATGATGCCGGCGTTGTACGGGCCTTCCAGCCGAAACTGCTCCCACGCCGCCCCTAACGCACTGGGATCGTCTCCCGATGGCTGCGTATAGAGGAACGTCGGGGTTGAGTAGCGCCAGGTGGCGGTATAGGTTTCGGTCATCAGCTCACCAGCGCTTTCGCAGGCATGGGGTTCGTTGCGCCGCGCTCCCCGGCGTAGATGATCGTCCGAAATGCGCCGAGGAGCGTGCCGTCGGCGCGTGCGACGATTTTCGGGGACGCCACGTCGTCGGTGATTGTCACCAGGCCAATGGCAGGCGACTGCGAGTCGTCGAGTATTTGCACCACCAGCAGCGGCCCCTGCGCGTCGAGCACGGGCACCCAGGACCCTGCGTCGCAGCTCATCCGCGCGCCGACGCCGCCGACACAGTAGCAGAGCGCCTGCGTGCCGATGGCCGGCAGGCAGGGACCCTCTTCACCTGGGGGGATGCGCTCGGGCAGGATCGCGATGCGCGTAATGCCGGGATATTTCGGTTTGCGTCCGAGCAACACGCGCCCGTTCGGCATCGTCCCGTAATACTCGATGATGCCGGCGGCGGGGGCTTCCTCCGCGTCGGTGTTCAGGATGCGCGCGATGTAGTTCGGGCGCGGCCAGTTGTTCGAGCTCAGGCGTGCCATTGCGCCTCCTGCCGCTGGGTGCGATCGAGGCTGTCCACCAGGCGAGAGAGGCGACGGGGATCCACGATGCGCGGCGACATACCGACGGTGCGCGCGTCCAGGTCCCACCAGCCGGTGCGGATCGTCGTCGTGCGGGCGGCGAAATCCCACGCGCGCGCGCTGACGACGGAGTTGACGGTGTGCGTGGCGCTGCCGTGGCGGATGCCGGTGATGAGCGTCCCAGGCGCGGCGAGGGCCGTCAGTTCGCGGCGCGTCATCGAGACGGCGGCGCGCGGGCGGCCGTACCATTGCAGCGCCAGTTGCGCGACGATGCGGAGTTGCGCCGCGTCGCTACGGAGGATCGCCGGTCCGGTGTGCGGCGGATGTTCGGCGACGATGCGCCGCAGTTCCCCGGAGGGGCTCAGGCCGACGACGGTGTTCTGCGGGGCGTACCAGAGTTCGGCGTCGGGCACGTCAATGAGCAGCTCGCGCGGGAAATCTGGGACATCGCCGTCGCGCTCGACGACGACCTGGAGGTGTTCATCCGTCTCGACCGCAATCGTGGCGAGCAGGTCGGTCCACGAGTAGCCGGGGATCCAGTAGGATCGCGCGTCGGCGTTCCACGAGCCGCGCGCGAGGATGTGCGCGGGCCGGAACCGCACGGCGAACGCCGCCTCCTGCGGGAGCATCTCCACCGTGGCGTCGGGGTAGCTGGAATCATGCAGGTCATCCACGCGCCTCCACTTCCCCGACGTGTCCAGGACCAGCACCAGCGGCTTGAGCTGCGCCGGTTCGCCGGACTCCGGCAGCGCGTTCGGGTCAGTGGGCCAGCCGTTCGTGTGATACGCGATGCCCTCCATCAGCGGCAGATTCGGCAGGAGCGGCCGCCCGTAATCGTAGGCCGGCGCGGAGACGGCGACGGGTTCGCCATCGTCGTCAATCTCCGGATTCGCCGTCGTCATCGGCTGCTCGATTTCGGTTCCGCCGCCGACGAACCAGTCGAACTGCGGCGGCAGCCGGAAGACGCTGAACACGCGCGACAGGCGCGGCACGGCGCGCGCGTCGTCCTGCCGGCGCATCTGCTCGGCGTAGGTCGCGCCGGTGATGCCGGTGGGGTTGACGTACTCCGCCTCGTCGGCGTTTGTCCAGCCCTTCACCAGCGTCTCGTCGTACACCGACACGGTGAACACGGATTTCACCCGAGCGCCCCGCACTCGGATGCGGTCGTACATCGCGGACTGGTCGAGGATCACCGGCGCGGAGGCAATGAGCGGGTCGTCGTCGGACACCAGTTCGAGCGGCGCGGCGTTCGCGTGGAAGGTGCTGCCATTGACGATCACGTCCTCATCGAGAACGGAGAACACGGTTATCGTCGCGGTGGTGTCCGTCGCGTCCACGCGGAAGCCGTAGCCCCTGCGGCGGTCAATCAGCCGCTGGAACGCCTGCCACAGCGTCATGCCGTCCAGGTCCCACACGTCGTACATCTGTTCGAGGTCATCCACCAGGCCGCCCAGCGCCCACGCGGGGCCGACCGGCGCCATGCAGACCAGGAGGTACTCGCAGACGTCGCGCGCGGACCAGAGGTGGCCGTCGCGGTTGAAGTAGTAGCAGCCGGAGTGTTTCTCCGCCGAGCGGTTCCCGAGCAATCCGGCGGCGCGCGCGGCGCGCTGGTTGAACACCACGGTGCGGTTGACCGCCTGCGGCTCGCCGCCGTTACTGGCCCACGCGCGGTCCACGTGTACGCGGTCGAGCAGGTGCTCCAGGCCCACGGCCTCGAAGGTTTGCATCCCGACCGGCGTGGCCCCGGCGGCGCAGCCCCGGAGGTCGTGCGACTCCTGCGCCAGAACGCCGTACCATTCCACACCGGCGGAGAGGTTGCGGATGCGGGCGTAGTGATTCACGATGTCGAGTGGGGCGACAACGCTGAAGGCGCTGCCGGTGGGGGGCTTGATGTTGCCGTAGCGGTGCTGCAACACGGCCTCGCCGATCGTCGGGGCGACGCCGGCGGAGGCGCGCACCGGCTCCAGCGTGGCGCGCGCCGTCCACGCGTCGGCCCACGCCGCGCGGGTGTGTACGTCAATCGCGATGTTCTGGCCGATGCTCATGTCACCCTGTCGCCTGGAGGGACCAGCGCAACCGTACCAGGTACGCGCCGCCGACGAGGCCGCCCATGACGTTCGTGATCGCGCGCGCGCTCAGGAACTCCGGGGGCGCGATGACCGCCACGTTTGAGGCGGATGAGCCGTCACCGTGCGTCACGGTCACCAGCGTCCCGGCCAATGCCTTCGCCGCGTTGACGTGATCGCCAACGTTTGACACGTCGGCCTCCGTAATTATGTAGGAGACCGGCGCCGTCTTGCCCGTCTTCCACAGGCCGACGCCGTCCACGCCGGGCCGGTGATAGACCTCGACGTTTTCGGCCATTGGGGTGACGCGCCCCTCCATTCGCAGCACGCTGATGGAGCCTATGGACGCGGCCATTATTCACCTCCGGGGCTGCGCGGCAGCGTGACGGGCGTCGGCTGGTTCACGTTGACGGGGTTCGTGACCTGCACGTCGAGCGGGCGCGCGCGCAGGGCGGCCTCGACACCGGCCTGAACGGCGGCGGCCACAACGGCCGGATCAAGCGCCGCGCTCGCGCCGGATGCCGTTCCGGGGGGTTCAGGGGCGGCGGTGGGGCGGATCGCCGGGGTCGGTGCGGAGTCGCCCTCGCCGTACATCCAGCGGCCCATCCGCGCCAGGTCGCGAGCTATGCTGCGGCGCGGCTGCGTGCGCTGGGTTTCCCACACATTCGTCGCGGCCTCGTCTGACACGAGCCCTACGGTGCCTGCCACGGCGCTGACGACCCCCGTTTGCAGCGCGCGCATGAGACGCGACGTGTTGCGTCCGGCAATCGCCGCGCGGCCTTGCGCCTCGGCGGTGTCGCGTGACTGGATCGCCCCTTCGGATTGCGCGCGGATTTCGTTCTCGCGGGCGACGGCGGCACGCCGGTCGAGCTCGGCGGCGGCGACGGGATCGCGGGCGCGGATGCCCGCAATCTCCTCGGCGATGGCGTCACGGCCCGGCGCGGCGGCAGCGGTCACACCCTGGGCAATCTCCTGATACCGCCCCTGGCCGCGGAGCATGTGCGCGGTCATCGGGCCGGTGTCGCCGAACAGTTCGCGCTGCATGTCCGGCGTCATCGTCCCGGAGCGGTAGGCCTCGCCCATGCGCTCATAGACCTGCGGGAACTGCATCTCGCGCGTCACGCCCAGTTCGCTGAGGATCGCGCCGCGCGGCGTGATCCGGCCCTCCTCGGTGATCTGGCGCGGCATGTCGCCGAGGGCCTTGACGAACCGCTCAACCTCGCCGATGCTCTCGCGCATCGACTTGACGGGTCCCTGCGTCGCCAGCGTCAGGAGTGCGGCGCCCTGCTGCACGGTCGCGCCGCCCTCGACGGCGGTGCTGATTGCGCCGGGGGCGTAGCGCGCCACGTCGGTCATGCCGACGCGGGTGTTGTCCGTGATGTAATCGAGCATCCCGAAGACCTGCTCGGGCCGCATCCCCTGTCCCTCGGCGACGCGCCCCAGGCGCATGATGCCGCCGAGCACGTCGCCCTGCAAGGGCATCCCGACGTTCGTGGCCTGGAGGGACTGTTTCCACATCCCCTCGACGAACTCCGGGGGCAGGCCCTGCGAGGATTGCTGAAGCGCCGCGCGCGCGCCGTAGAGCGCCGGCAGGTCGGTGATGCCGTACTCGACCGCCTGGCGGCGCAGATCGGCGCGCTGCTCCGGGCCGCCGGCGCCTGGCGTGGCGGCCAGCTCCATCATCGAGTCGCGTGTGCCGCGCACGAGGTTCGCAGACGCTTCCCAGTCGCGGCGAATCATACCGACGGTTTGCGCCATAATACCGGCGGCCGTCGTCGCCACGCCGAGGGTCCCGGCGAGTTGCATGACGGAGCGCCCGGCGCCGTCGAAGCTGCGGCGGACGGAATCGCCGCCGCCGCCGGAGGACTTGAGCGCCTCCGACTTTTGCCGCAAAGCCTCCTGCCGCTGTTCCAGCGTCACGAACGCCTGGACCGCCTTCGCGGTTTCGGCATCGAACACCATCGTGACGTTTGCCACGTCAGGCCTCCCGCGACGGCCAGCGCGGCACGTCGCATAGGCACGAGTAGATCGTCGCCACGGCGCGATCGGTCAGCAGGCCGAGAACGCTGATTTCCTGCGGCCCGACGCGATAGTTGGCCGACAGCGCCAGAACGCAGATGCGCCACTCCTCCGCCTCGGGGATCGGTTCGCCGCTGCGCAGATGGGACAGCACCAGGTCGGAGGCGAGGTACAGCTCGCGGAATGGCGCTGCGACCACGCGTCGGATGCTGCCGTCAGGCTCCATCGTGCGCACGCGCGGAAGGGGCGACTCCCCCGAGGCGAGTACGCCGGTGGGGATCACCCACGGGCGGCCGTCGCCGAGCGTGGCGCGATAGAGGCCGACCGGCTCGGGACGCTGGAGGTCGTCAGGCCCGGGAAGGGCGTCGGTTTGCCAGCCCATCCAGGACGGCTCGTCCGGCGCCGGCTGCCACGTCTGGCGCTCGGGGAAATAGCCGAGGTCCGGGCTGGACTCGCCGATGGCGCAGATGACGCCGGCGGCGTCGCCGGGGCCACGCTGAACCTCGACGCGACTGATCGTCGGCTCCGCGCCGTCGAGCAGGTAGCCTCGGCCGACGCGTCGCAGCGTGTCGGACGAGACGCCGGAGACGCCGGGAATGTTGTAGAGGAATCGCGCCATTGCTCCGCCTCGCAATGATGGGATATCAGGCGATGTGAATCGGGGAGTTGGTTCCGTTCCAGGCGACCTGGATCACGAGTTCCGTTTCCGCCGGCTGCGAGATCGAACCGGCGAGACTCTCCGCCGCGCCGCCGCTGACGTAGGTGGTCAACGTCTTGTGACCGGTGAGGGCGAATCGCCCGCCGTTCTCGCACTTGCTGAGGGTGATGACCACGGCGGCGACGGCGCCGGTCAGGTAAGTCGAGAGCGCGACGTCCTTGTACGTCGAGATGCGGATCACAGGCTGAAGGTCCTCCAGCGCCACGAGAATCGGGTACTGCGCGCTGTCGGCGTGGATCGTCCGAATGCGCGGGTTCCACTCGATGCTCACCTGGCGGAGCTGCGGCACGGCCACGCCGCCGATGGTGACGCCGGTCAGCATGTTGAGTTCATCGAGCAGCGCGCCGGTCGGGAACGTCGCGGCGTCGGTGACGGCGTAGGGCGCGGTCCCGTCGGTTTTGGCGGCGGCGAGTTCGTAGGTCAGTGAGGCGGCCTGGCCGCACGGCGCGGCCAGCGAACGCGGGACGACGATCCCCTTGGTGACGGAGACTTTCGTTCCGGTTGTGCCGATGGTGCCGCCGTTGTCCTCATCGGCAAACCAGAGATCGAGCGGCGTCGCGCTGATCTTGTAGCCTGCCAGGCCGAACAGCGTCGTCGCCGGCCCGAGCTTCTTGGTGACGAACGTCGAGGTCGGGCGGCGCTGCCGCTCGGCGACGAACGTCGTGAACGGCACGCCGTCGCCGCGCGCGAGTTCGTACTCGATGTTGTTCGCGAGACGGCAATCCTGGATGCCGTCAATGACCGTGCTGGACGACGCGAGACAGTGGATGCGCAGGGGCATGGCGACGACCTCCTACTACATAGACCAAAGCGGGGTAGCGGCGGACTGTTTGGCGCGGTTGGCGGCGATGTCGGTCAGGCGCTCTCGAACGCGCGCGTCGAGATAGCGGGCGAAACGTTCCGGCTCCTCCGGCGCGACGGCGGTCAGTTCCGCGCGGAGGTCGGGGTAGTTGCGGCGGCTGGAGAAGTTGAGCGCGCGCGCCCCGCTGGAGAACCGGACGGCGACGCCGGCGGACGTGGCGGCGACGGCAGCCGAGGAGGTCGCTGCGCGTTCGAGCTGGCCGGTCCACACCATCGGGCGCGACGTGCCGTAGCGCGCCACTTTCCGTTTGGTGTACCGCGCCGAGCGCGCCTGGAATCCGTAGCGGTTGAACGCCGACGGCTCGAAATGCAGCGGCAGGTAATCGCCGTGCCACTTCGCGCCAAGGTCCTCCAGCGCTTGCACGGCGGCGCGCTCCATGTCGCCGGGCGAGGCGGCAGCGTCGCCGACGTAGCGCAACGTGGTGCGGATCGCGATCATGGCATCCCCCCCCAGGAGACGTGCAGCTCGGCCTGGACGCAATCGCCCATCGCCTGGCGCAGCTCCGGTTCGGCGCGCGACAGGTTCGCCACGCGGACGCGGTTGATCAGCAGCGCGCCTGGGGTGTTCGTCTGCGCGATAAGTTCTGCGATGATCCCGCCGACGGTGTTGCCCCACCAGCACATCGTCTCGGACTGCGACTCGGCGTAGGTCGCGGAGGCGTCCGCCTCGATGAACAGCGCGAGGGTCCCCGCGCCGCTGAACCCGGCGGGCGCGCCGCTCAGCCGGGCCTCGTGCTCGGCGTGCGGCGCGACGATGGCGTAGGGGCGCGCGAGACGAACGGCGGACTGCATCAGGGCGTTCTCGACATCCGCCGCCGGCGTCAGGGCGCGCGCGGTCCAAACGCATGACCCGTCGGCGACGGTTGTGCCGGCGCTGAGCGGCCATGTCGGTTCCGTCGCGCCGGTAGTACCGGCCGTCGTCAGCTCGTAGAGCATTCCGTTGAGCGTGGTCGGAACGATGAAGTGCCGCGAGCCGAATCGCGCAGAGACGGCCAGCGCCGCCCAGGTGCGCGGGCGGTCGAGCGCCCACGCGCGGACGCGGGCCGTGGCGATGGTCGCACGGTTCGGGTCCGCCTGAGACAGCCCGCACAGCGTCTGCCACGTGGCGCAGGAACCGAGCATGGCGGCCAGGGCCTGCGCCGACAGGGAGATGCCGTTGGCGGGGGTGGGGGTCATTGTGCCTCCCCGACGCTGCGCGCGCGGGCGACGGCGGCAGCGCGCGTTAGCGACAGCTTCCACGCGCCGCCGCGTAACGGCGTCACGTCCACCACGGTCCAGAGTTCACCGGTCGCGGTGCGGGTGACCGTGGCGCCGCGCGCCGGCGCGGCCCAGTCGGCGGCGAGCACGGTGACGACGTCGTCGCGTGTCTCGACCTGGCGCGCGTCGGTGATGACCACGGTCGGTTTTTCCGTCGCCCAGATCGCGCGTTGTACGTCGAAGGCGGTCCCGCGCACCGGCGTGACGCGGATCGTCTCGCCGAAAACTTCAGCGGTGGCGATATACATCTCCTGGAGCGCGTCAGAGAAATTCATGGTTTTGCCAAGGTGTGCGCCGGAGAGGCGGACGGGAACGCCTCTCCGGCGCGGACGACGGCGGATCAGACGACCTGCAGCAGGTGCTGGTAGGCCGTCCCGAGCACGAGCTCGTCCAGATACCAGTCGGTCTGGATGACGTCGGACTTCGTGCCGCTC
>MWDT01000037.1 GCA_002070825.1 Verrucomicrobia bacterium ADurb.Bin122 | reverse complement strand
GAGCCGAGCTCGCGCAGCGCAGCCGCCTCGGAGAGGTTGGCCACCGCGAAAAGATCGGCGCCGGCGTGCATGAGGCTCGCCGCCGCGTGTTGCAGGCCGTGGCCGTAGGCGTCGGCTTTGACGACGGCCACGTAGCGCATGTGCGTGGGGAGCGAGGCGCGGATGAGGCGCAAATTACGTTCTAGGGCGTCGAGATCGATCTCGGCCCAGCAGCGCAGTGGCAGGCGGGCTTGCATAGGAAAGGGTCACACCGGCGCGCGGTGGATCTGAGGCGTCCACGTGACGTACGACGGCTCTTCGTGGAGAAACGCATCGGGCGCCTCGGTAGCATGGAAGATGCACGCGTTGGCCGCGCGCGGCAGAATCGTCGTCAAGTCGTAGGGCTCGCGCCGCACGGGCAGGTCGGCGGGCAGTTTGCTCCAAGTGCGAAATCCTTCGGGCAACACGAGGCCCTCGCGCGGCAACTCCGCCGTCGGCACGCGGCGCATCGGCTGGCCCAGTTGCATAGCGTGCCAGGTCTCGCGGCGGGCGTCGGCGATCACCGTCGCCGCCGGATCGGCGAGCGCGTGCACCATCAGCTCCAGACTCTGGTAGGTCACGCAGCGCACCTCGGGCGCGAGCGTTTGCCATGTCCGGATGGCCATCGCCACGGTCCGGATGCCCAGGATCGAGCCCGGCCCTTCGCAGAAAACCCAAGCTCCGACCTGCGTGGGATCGACGCCGAGCGCCGCCACGCCGGCAAAGACAGCCGTGCCAGCCTCCGCTTCCGCAGCGTGCCAGCGCATCCGGCCATCCTCTTCGATCAGGCCGACCTGCACGCGCGACGACGACGCATCCAGAAAGAGGAGCGGCGCGTGGGCAATCAGAAGGGCGCGGAGACTAGCCATGGCGCGCGAGACAAGGCCCCGCCCCCCGGCAGCGCAAGCGCGCAGAATCGGCATTGACCACACCGCGCCACGCCGCAAGGGTCACCGTTTCTTAACTAAAACCCGTCTGAAAACTGTCCGCCGTGAACATCCAACTGAACGATCTTTCTGAGACCCGTAAGAGCCTTGTCGTGACCCTCGACCAGAGCGAAGTCGCCGCCGAGCACCAAGCCGTCGTGGCCCAGTTTGCCCGCGAGGCGCGCCTGCCGGGTTTCCGTCCGGGCAAAGCCCCGGCCGCCATGGTGGCCAAGCGCTTCGCCAAAGAGATCGCCGAAGAGCTCCAGCAGAAGGTTTTCGCCAAGGCCTATAAAGCCGGTTGCGAAGAGAAGAAGTTGGAGGTCATCACCGTGACCAACGTCGACGAGGCCACCGTCTCGCCCGACGCTCCCGCCACCGTCACCATCACGGTCGACGTCCGCCCCGAGTTTGCGCTCCCCGACTACATCGGGCTGCCCACCGAAATCCAGTCCACCGACGTCACTGACGCCGAGATCGATCAGGTGATCGAAGGCCTCCGCGCCGAGCGCGCCGATTTCAAGCAGGCTGACCGCCCCGCCCAAAAGGCCGACTACGTGAAGCTCTCCTACGAGGGCAAGGTCGACGGCCAGGCCATCGCCGAGATCGCTCCGGACCGCCAGATCTACGGCAAGGTCCCGCAGACTTGGGAAGAAGTTGAAGGCGAAAACGAGGGCGTCATCCCCGGCCTCGGCAAGCAGCTCGCCGGCCTCAAGACCGGTGACAAGAAAGACGTCACCATCACTTTCCCCGCCGACTTCGCCCCGGTCCCGGCCCTCGCTGGCAAGACCGCCATCTATTCCATCGAAGTCCTCGAAATCCGCGAGCGCGTCCTCCCCGCCCTCGACGAAGCTTTCCTCAAGAGCATCCAGGCCGAGTCCATCGACGCCCTGAAGACCAACGTCCGCGGCCGCCTCCAGCAGCAAAAGGAGATGCAGAACCGCGCCGGCCAGCGCAACCAGGTCACCGACGCCCTCGCCTCCAAGGTCGAGATCGCGCTGCCCGAAGCCCTCGTCGAGTCCGAGGCCCAGAACATCCTCGCCCGTTTCATGGACGAGAACATGCGCCGCGGCGTGAAGCAGGAGCAGTTCGAGAAGGACAAGACCCAGCTCGTGCAGGGCGCCCGCAAGTCCGCTGCCCAGCGCGTCAAGGTCCAGCTCATCCTCGGCAAGATCGTCGAGAAGGAAGGCATCAAGCTCGAAAACAGCGATATCGACGCCTTCATCTACCGCGAAGCCATGCGCACCCAGCAGGCCCCGGACAAGATCGTCAAGGAGCTCACCAAGAACCGCGACGCCCTCCGGAACATCCAACAGTCGATCGTATTCGACAAGGCGGTTGATTTCCTCGTCTCCAAAGCTACGGTCACCACCGTCTCCGCGAAGAGCTAACCGCTCCTTCGGAACGATCCTGCCTGTGAGCTTCTACGTCCCATACATCATCGAAAACACCGGCCGTGGCGAGCGCGCGATGGACATCTACTCGCGCCTCCTCAAGGACCGGATCATCTTCATTGGCACGCCCATCGACGATGGCGTGGCCAGTGTCGTCATCGCGCAGTTGCTGTACCTCCAGATGGAAGACCCCAAAAAGGACATCTATCTGTACATCAACTCCCCTGGCGGCGTGGTGACAGGAGGCATGGCGATCTACGATACGATCAACTTCCTCCAATGTGACGTGGTGACGTACTGCGTGGGCATGGCCGCCAGCATGGCCACCGTGCTCCTCGCCGCAGGCACCAAGGGTAAACGCTTCGCGCTGCCCAACAGCCGCGTGATGATTCACCAACCTTCCGGCGGCGCCGGCGGCCAGACCTCCGACATCGCCATCGCCGCACGCGAGATTCTGCGCTGGCGCCAGACCCTCAACGAAGTCCTCGCCAAACACACCGGCAAGACTCCCGAGCAGGTCAGCAAAGACTCCGACCGCGACTACTACATGAGCGCGACCGAAGCCCAGGCCTACGGCATCGTCGACCACGTGGTCACCTCGACACGAGACGCCCAGTCAATCGCGGCCCCAGGCGCCTCCCAAGCTTAAGCCCCTCAGGCCCGCCCCCATCGGAGGCGGGCCTTTTCTTTTACGCCGGCCGCGGTCAAGCAAATCGCCGGCGTGACGATGTATGAGCGTTTCACGCCATCCATTCTCGTCTCGACACCTTGGGCACTCCGAAAACATTCTCCCTCCATGGCTAAATCGTCCCGCATGACCCTTTGCTCCTTCTGCGGCAAGTCGCAGGCTGAGGTGAAGAAAATCATCGCCGGGCCGGGCGTGTACATCTGCGACTCCTGCGTCAATGTCTGCAAAACCATCGTGGACCGGGAGGTCAAAGCCTCCGACGCCGAGAGCAAACCCACCTTCCGCCTCGTCAAACCCTCCGTCATCAAGGAAACGCTCGACGACTTCGTCATCGGCCAGGACCACGCCAAGAAAGTCCTCTCGGTCGCCGTCTATAACCACTACAAGCGGCTGATGTTCGACAGCCACGCCGCCAAGGGCGATGCGTCGGGCAACCCCGAGTTCAACGACGTCGAGGTCGAGAAGAGCAACATCCTGCTCGCCGGTCCCACCGGCTCCGGCAAGACGCTCCTCGCCCGCACCCTCGCACGCGTCCTCGACGTCCCCTTTGCCATCTCCGACGCCACCACGCTGACCGAGGCCGGCTACGTCGGTGAAGACGTCGAAAACGTCGTCCTCCGCCTCCTCCAGGCCGCCAATTACGACGTCAAAAAAGCCGAGTGCGGCATCATCTACATCGACGAAATCGACAAGACCCGCCGCACCACCGAAAACGTCTCCATCACGCGCGACGTCTCCGGCGAAGGCGTCCAGCAGGCCCTCCTCAAGATTCTCGAAGGCACCATTTGCAACGTTCCCCCGCAGGGCGGCCGCAAGCACCCGAATCAGGAGTACATCCAGATCAACACGGCCAACATCCTGTTCATCTGCGGCGGCGCCTTCGTCGGTCTCGACCAGTTCATCAAAAAGCGCCTCGGCACCCGCTCGCTCGGCTTCCACGTCAGCGACACCGACCACGAGCTCACGCCCAACGAGATCATGAAGGCCATCGCCCCCGAGGATCTCGTGCGCTTCGGCATGATCCCCGAGTTCATCGGCCGCCTCCCGATCATCTCCGTCCTCGAACCGCTCTCCGAAGCCGACCTCGAACGCGTCCTCCTGCGCACCAAGAATTCCCTGGTCAAACAGTACGCCAAACTCTTCTCGATGGACGGCGTGCGCCTGCGCCTGACGGACGACGCCCTGCGCGCCATCGCCAAGAAGGCCATCGAGCTAAAGACCGGCGCCCGCGCCCTGCGCTCGATCATGGAAAAGATCATGCTCGAAATCATGTTCGAGCTCCCGCAGCGCGACGATGTCGTCGAAGTCGTGATCGACGCCGGCGCCGTGGCCGGCCGCAAGCGCCCCACCCTCCGCCGCGCCCCCAAAACGGCCACCAAGGAAGACGACGACGCGGCCTGAAGGCTGCCGCCGTTGCCCGGCCGTTTTCCTCCCAGCGAAACCGCGCCGATTATCCGGCGCCACCCTCGGCTCGCCCCGGATGCGCCGCAATCGTGTGCGACCGTCCACAGGCACGGCAATCCGCCACCTGCGCCCGAAACGGCGTCGGCACCCCCGTCGCCAGCAACACGCCGCCCGCCGGACTGAGCGGGCGCACCGACACCTCGGCCGAGCCGCAGTACGGGCAAGTCAGCACGCCGGGCTCGACCTCCGGCTCGTTCAAAATCGCCACGGCATCGTCGTAGTCCTCCTCGCGCACCGCGAGCTTCACGCCGCCGACCGCCAGCGCGTACATCCAGTTGAGCGACACGATCGACTCGTCGCGCACCTCCACCTCGATCCCCGCACTCTCCAACCGCGACGCCACCAAGTAGGCGGCATCGGCAGTCGGATAGGCGGCGAGGACGCGCATCGCAGCAGCGGTTAAACCCAGCCGGCGCGGATCTGCTCGGTGATGGCGATGGCCACTTCGAGCGCGGTTTTGCCGAGACGCGCGCCGACCTTCGGCTGCTTCGCCTGCGACACGCTCTCCACGAAGCTCGCCAGCTCGAAAGCCAGCGGCTCGCCCTTCTCCAGCGGGATTTCCTCCACCGGCACCGCGAGCTCCGTCGGCTTGGCGCCGCCCATGAGCTTCGCCGCGTACTCCAACATGCCGCTCTTGCGCACGAGGTGTCCGCTCTGGTTCATGAAATCGAAGGAGAAATAGCCCGTGTCCTGGAACACTCGAATCTCGCGCACCTTTTTCAGGCTCATGCGGCTCGTGCTCAGGTTGGCGACACAGCCATTGGCAAACACGATGCGGGCGTTGGCGATGTCCTCCGTCTTCGAGAGCACGCGCACGCCGACCGAGTCGATGCGCGCGACCGGCGAGCGCACCAGCTCCAGCACAATGCCGATGTCGTGGATCATCAAATCGAGCACCACGCCGACCTCGGTGCCGCGCGGCGTAAACGGAGCCAGGCGCTCCGCCGTGATGAAGCGCGGCGACTTCACCTCCTTTTCGAGGAAACCCATCACCGGATTGAAATGCTCGATGTGGCCGACCTGCACGATGGCCTCGTGCTTCTGCGCGGCGGCGAGCACCTGCTCGGCGTCGGCCAGCGACGCGCACAGCGGCTTCTCGATCAACAAATGGCAACCCTGAGCGAGCAGCGGCAACGCCACCTGCGCATGCCGGTCCGTCGGCACCACGACCGACACCGCGTCGCACGCCTCACCCAGCTCCTCGATCGTGGCGAAACGGCGGCAGTTGTGCCGCGCACAGATTTCGGCCGCGCGTGCATCGTTCATCTCAAAGATGCCCACGAGCTCCGCCGTCGGGAGCGACGCGTAGATGCGGGCGTGATGTTGGCCGAGCGAGCCGACACCGGCCACGCCACAACGGATGCGAGGAGAAGACATGGCCGCGGAGTCTCCACGCTTCCCCGCCCGTGGCAACACTTGGAATCGGGCGCGAGCCCCCGAGCCCGGCCTACTCTTTGCGCCGGTTCGCCTCGTAGATGGGGAGCACGTTGGGCAGCTCCTTTTCCATCGCGGCGATGCGCTCGGCGTCCGCCGGATGCGTCGAAAGCAAAGTCATCAACCAGCCGCTGTCCGCCTTGCCGGCGCTCATCTTTTTCCAGAACGAGATCGCTGCCCGCGGATCGTAGCCGGCGTACGCCGAATAGCGCAGGCCGATGAAGTCGGCCTCGCTCTCGTGGAAACGCGAATAGGCCAGCGTACCACCGGTCGAGCCCAGCCCGTAGGCCAGTTGATAGAGCTCCGAGTTCTTCTTGTCCTTGGTGCTCTCGGCGAGCACCGCCGCTCCGACAGCGACGCCGACCTGGGCCGTCACGCGTTGCGCCCCGTGGCGGCTGGTGACGTGCGCGATCTCATGGCCGATCACGAAAGCCAGCTCGTCGTCGTTGCCCGCGAGGCGGAGGAGCCCGGTGTAGACGCCGACTTTGCCGCCCGGCAGCGCGAAGGCGTTGACCGTCTTTGGGGCGTCGAAGACGACAAACTCCCACTGGGCGCCCGGCATGCGGTTGCCCACCGCGGTGGCGATGCGTTGGCCGACCCGCTGCACCTGCGCGTTGTCCGCCGGATCAGTGGATATCTTCTCGCTCGCCTTGAGCTCGGAAAAAGCCTGTGCGCCCTGCTGCACGTCGTCGAAGAGCGGGAGAATCACGGCGGTGCGCCCGGTTTCCGGCACGGTGTAGCAACCCGAAAACGCCAGCGCGCACACGATGCCTGCCAGGAGGAGAATGTGTTTCATGAGCCAAACTTGGCACTCGCGCAGGCGGAGGCAACGCTGCGCCCAACAAAAGAAAACGCCGGGCACGAGGCCCGGCGTTCGAGAGCGAAACGGAGTCTGCTGCGGCTCAGTGTTTGAAGTGGCGGAGGCCGGTAAAGACCATCGCGATGCCGCGCTCGTCGGCGGCCTTGATGACCTCCTCGTCGCGCACGGAGCCACCCGGCTGGATGGCGGCCGTCGCGCCGGCGTCGGTCGCGGCGATCAGTCCATCGGCAAACGGGAAGAGCGCCTCGCTGGCAACCACGGAGCCCTGGAGCGAGAGCTTGGCCTCGCCGGCTTTCCACACGGCGATGCGCGAGCTATCGACGCGCGCCATCTGGCCTGCGCCGATGCCGAGCGTCTCTTCGCCGCGCGTGTAAACGATGGCGTTCGATTTGACGTGTTTGCAGACCTTCCAGCCGAAGAGCATCGAGGCCCATTCCTCGGGCGTCGGCTGGCGCTTGGTCACGACCTTGAAGTTCTTCACGTCGCCGAGCACGGAGTTGCGATCCTGCACGAGCACGCCACCGACAACGGAGCGGACTTCCTGCAAGGAGTCGCCGGCGATGCCGCCCTTGGAGATCATGAGGCGGAGGTTCTTTTTCTTGGCGAAGATCGCGAGGGCCTCGTCACTGAAGCTCGGGGCGATGATCACCTCGGTGAAGATTTCCTTGATCTGCTCGGCGAGGTCGCGGCCGAGCGTCTGGTTGACGACGATGATGCCGCCGAAGGGCGCCTGGCGGTCGGTCGCGTAGGCCTTGTCCCAGGCGGCGAGCAACGTGTCGGCACTGGCGACGCCGCACGGGTTGGTGTGCTTGAGGATGGCGACGGTCGGGCGCTCGAACTCGTTGATCAGGTAAGCGGCCGAGGTGATGTCCAAAATGTTGTTATAGCTGAGTTCCTTGCCCTGGAGCTGCTGGAAGCGCTCGTGGAAGGTGCCGTAGAGGGCGGCCTTCTGGTGCGGATTTTCGCCGTAGCGCAGCGCCTGCGCCTTCTTATAGGTGAGCGTGAGCGTCTCGGGGAAACCGACCTCGGCGGCGGAGTCGGCGACCTGGCCTTCGAGGTAGCGTGCGATCGCGGCATCGTAGCTGGCGGTGCGTTGGAAAACTTTCAGTGCGAGCTTGCGGCGCAGCGCGTGCATCTCGGTCTCGTTGCCCATGGCCTTGAGCACGGCGTCGTAGTCGGCGGGATCGCAGACGACGGCCACGCTCTCGTGGTTCTTCGCCGCGCTGCGCAGCATGGACGGGCCGCCGATGTCGATGTTTTCGATGGCTTCTTCGAAGGCGACGCCCTGCTTGGCGACGGTCTGCTCAAACGGGTACAGGTTGACGACGACGAGGTCGATCATCGCGATGCCGTTGGCACGCGCCTCGGCGAGATGGGATTCCTTGTCGCGACGGCAGAGCAGGCCGCCGTGGATTTTCGGATGCAGCGTCTTCACGCGGCCTTCCATGATCTCGGGGAAACCCGTGTGCTGGCTCACCTCGGTGACCGGCAGGCCTTTTTCGGCCAGAAGTTTGGCGGTGCCGCCCGTGGAAAGGATGCGGTAGCCGTGCTGCTTGACCAAGGCCGTGGCAAATTCCACGAGCCCGCGTTTGTCGCTCACCGAAAGAAGGGCCAGTTTTTCCATAGAAAGGTGCGGTTCTGCGCTGGCCAGGAACCTGCCGCAAGCCCGAATCATGACCTGCCTGCGCGCCGACGGCGCCTGCCCGTGCAACGCACGCTTGCGCCGGACACAATCAGGGGTCTGTTTGTCCCGTGCCTAGCTCGCCGCAAGAAGTCCAAGGCCTCACGGCCCACCTCGATCAACTTTGCCATCATTTTGGCGGCCCCAACCTTCCTCCGGGCAAACCCCACGCGTTCGTTTATTACATCACCATTTCGAACGCCTCCGATCGCGTGGTCACCCTGCTCGGCCGCAAATGGGTGATCGTGCATGCCGACGGCACCCACCTCGTCGTCGAAGGCGAGCGCATCGTCGGTGAGACGCCCCGGCTGGCCCCCGGCGAGAGCTTTTCCTACAATAGTTACCACGTCACCGGGCAGGATGCCGTCGCCCACGGTTGTTTCTTCGGGGTCGACGAACACGGCACCGGCATCCAAGTGCAGCTCCCGCCGTTTGCCCTGCAACTGCCTCGCGACTAGGCGCCGACGGCCCATCCATGGACTTTGTCCAGACAAAGCCTTGCGCTACTCTCGCGACTTCGGCTCCATTCTGCATCAATGAAGCTTATTGACCTCAACCGAGCCGGCGGCATCGGTGCCAACTCACACTTCGCGCAGATCGGCGATTTCAACTTCGTCGTGGATTGTGGGCTGGACCCGAAAGGAACCGGACGGCTCGCCGCACCGGACTTCGGACCCGTCCGCGGCCACAACCTGAACCTCGTCATCATCACCCACTGCCACCTCGACCACATCGGCAGCCTCCCGGTCCTCTTGCGCGAGCATCCAGAAGCCCAGGTCGTCATGTCGCTGGGCAGCCGCATGCTCATCGAGCGCATGCTTCACAACTCGGCCAACGTGATGATGCGCCAGCGCGAGGAGGAAAACATCCCCGACTACCCGCTTTTCACCCACGAGGAGATCGACCGCATCTCCTCGCGCCTGCACGGACTGCCCTACGGCAAGCCGAAGAAGTTCCGTTCCCAGAAGGACGAAGTCGAGATCACCCTTTTCTCCGCCGGCCACGTCGCCGGTGCCGCCGGCGTGGAGGTAAAACACAAGCACCGCGCGATCTTCTTCACCGGCGATGTGCTCTTCGAAGACCAGCGCATTCTCAAGGGCGCCCAGTTCCCCGCCGGGCACTTCGACACCCTCGTCATGGAGACCACCCACGGCGCCTCCGAGACGCGCCCCGGCGTCCACCGCGCCGGCGAGATGCAACGCCTGGTCGACGACATCAACGCCACCATCGAGCGCGGCGGCTCCTTCCTCATCCCCGTCTTCGCCCTCGGGCGCATGCAGGAAATCCTCACGATTTTGCACGACGCACGCCGCTTCCGTAAGCTCGTCGACTGCCCCTTCTTCGCCTCCGGCCTCGGCATGGACCTTGCCGACTACTTCGACGAGATCGCCCGCAAGACCAAGCACGTGCAGTTCAACCGCAGCGTCATCAAGGAGCTCAAAATCAAACCGCTCCCGCGCAAGCTCGACGCCGGGCGCGACTACGAGGCCAATGGCATCTACCTCATCAGCAGCGGCATGGTCGTGGAGCGCACGCCCAGCTACACCCTCGCCAGCGGCCTGCTCGGCCACGCGCGCAACACCATCGGCTTCGTCGGCTATTGCGACCCCGACACCCCCGGCGGCGCCCTCCTCGCAGCCAAGCCTGGCGACACGTTCGTGTTCGAAGCCGCCAAGGTGAAAACCAAGGTCAAGGCCCACATCGAGCGCTACCACCTCAGCGGCCACGCCGACCGCGACCACCTCCTCCAGTTCGCCGTGCAAACCAAGGCCCGCAGCATCGTGCTCGACCATGGCGATGCCCCGGCCCGCGCCTGGTTCGCCCAGCAGCTCGCCGAAAAGAGCCCCGAGTCGAAGATCTTCGACATGGCCCCGCTCCAGCAATACCTCGTCTGAGCCCAACAAAAAGCGGCGCATTTCGGCGCCGCTTTTTTGTGGAGCGAAATGATCAACCCGCCAGCTTGGCGGCCTCGGTCACGACCTTCGTCAGCTCCAGCACGGAAACCGGCTTGAGCAGATAACGGAAGAGCGCCGCTTCGTTGACACTGCGCAGCAGCATTTCCGGTTTCATGTACCCGGTCACCAGGATGCGCTGCATATTCGGATACTCCTCGCGCGCACGCACCAGGAAAGTCATGCCATTGCCACCCGGCATCAGATGGTCGCACACAACGACCTTGAACTGCTTTTTGTGCAGGATGAATTCCGCCTCGCGCACCGACGTCGCCGTCGTCACCTCGAAGTACGGCGAAAGGGCCGCCGTCAGGACGTCCAACAGGGCGCGCTCGTCGTCTATCAGCAGAATCGGCGGAAGCGCCGAAGTGGGGTTCGCAGCCGAAGCATCGGTCGGATTCATTGGGGGTAAGCTGTGACCGCGGCGCTTTTTGGCAAATGGATTTCAGCCAAAATACCGCGCTCCGCCCATGGATTTTCCATTGCCTGATTTACCGACGACGCGGATAGTGCCCACCTTCGTTGCGAGTTCCCCGCATGCCATCCATCGACCTGCATCAAGCCGCCCTTCAGGGCACCCTCTCCCACATCGCGCGCGAAGACCTCACGCTGGAAAACCTCTGCGCGCGCAACTCCGCCGGCCACACCCCGCTCCACCTCGCGGCCCGCCACGGCGGCCTCCGCGATCTGCCTCCCGAAGTGCTCACCCGCGAGACGCTCCTGCTGCGCAACGACGCCGGCTACACCCCCCTTCACTCCGCCGCCATCGGCGGCCACCTCGGCCAGCTCCCCAAAGCCTTTCTCGAACCCCAATTTCTCCTCGCGCGCAGTAATTCCGGATACACCGTCTACCACGTCGCCGCCGCGCACGGACACCTCGACCAGATCCCGGCCGCGCAACTCACCCCCGAGGCCGCCGCACTCGTCACCGATCTGGGCAACACCCTCCTGCACGAAGCCGCCGAAGCCGGCACCCTCGACCGCATCCCCATCGGACTGCTCACCCCGGCCGCCCTC